>VGPF01000003.1 GCA_016875535.1 Chloroflexota bacterium | reverse complement strand
TGAGCCGCTTCGCTTGATCGATGCGCAGGCCGCCGTACTCCCGTCGCCACCGATAGAAGGTCTGGTCGGTTACCCCAAGGACCTTGCACACCTGGGCCACGGTCTCTCCCCTGGCCAGGCGCACCTCTGGAGATCTCCCAGTTTCTTCAGAGGCGCGTCTGGAATTGTTGCGATCTCTTGTCAAGCGGATACACAGGCATATGCCGAAACTGCCAACGAAATTAGACCTTCAACGGTGGCGCGATCTTCGGGCCCAAGGGAAGGGCTACCCCGAGATTGCCAGAAAGACCAAGTGGCAAGCGCGCACGATCCGTAAGCACCTCGAGCAAGACATTAACTCGGCGGAAGCGCTTGCGATCCGCCGGGATCTCTTTAAGGAACGCTTAGGCGCTCACTGGGACAAGCTGCTCCATGAAGTCTTGCGTGTACTGGACTTGGTCCAAGAGCCTTCAGCCAGCGACCTAAGGGGGTGGACTATCTCGAGCGATTCTGTTGAGCGACACCTCTGCGGAACACGTGTGAAGCACACAGATCAAGAGAAGTTCGAGGTCCGCGTCCAGGCCAAAGACCTCCTTGAGTGGGAGCTCTTACAGCAACACGTTCCGAAGGACGCTCTGTGGGAGGCGGTGGCAAACGTCGAGGCGGCTTTTGGGTTGGCCCTGCTGGCCTGTCGCACCTTGTTTCTCCTCGTGCTGAACCGGCTGACCCAAACGACTGGCTTGCCCGTTGCAGACTACCGGAAGAGCGGCCGCCTGCTGACCGACGAAGGCGTGGGGAAAGTATTCGAATATACTCTGGCACATGCGCTATTGGCCCGGCCATTCGACGAGCATCCTCGGGCGTTTCAGACGCCCGGTGGCGACATTCAGATGTTTGCCACGACCGTGGCTCGCTTGCCGCGCGGGAGAGAGAAGATTGAACGGGCGGTGATCGAGACGATTCAGCAAGCCGTGACATCACCCGGAGCGACGAAGTGTAAGGAGATCCACCAGCGACTTCTGGAGGCGATATCCCAAATGCGACGTCATGTGGCCTATTTCCGGCTATTACCCTATCTGCCGGGTGTCTGTTCGGTGTGCAGGAAGGTTGAAATTTAATGGTGAAACCCAATGAGGGCGCGCGACAGATGCAGGTTGTTCTCTATGCCAGGGTGAGCTCTGAACGACAAGACGTGGATTTGTCCATCTCGGCACAGCTCAAGGCGCTCCGGGAGTATGCTGCCCGTCATGGGTACACCGTGGTGCGGGAGTTCGTGGACGAGGCGGAAAGCGCAAAGAGCGCCGACCGGCCGAAGTTCCAGGAGATGGTTGCCCTCGGGCGACGAAAGCCAGCCCCTTTCCAAGCCATTCTGGTCTGGAAACTCTCCCGATTCGCTCGCAACCGAGAGGATTCCATCCTCTACAAGTCGCTCCTGCGCAAGCATGGTATCCAGGTGATCTCCATCAATGAGCCGGTGGAAGACAGCCCCACGGGCCGGATGCTGGAAGGCATGATCGAAGTCATCGACGAATTCTATTCGGCCAACTTGGCCCAAGATGTGCTGCGGGGCATGCGCGAGGCGGCGTCGCGAGGCTACTGGGTATCGGCAACCACGCCCTTCGGCTACCGGCGCATCAAGGTCCACGATAGCGGCCGGCAGCGGGTCAAGCTAGAGATTGAGCCTGCGGCAGCGCCCATCGTGCAGCGGATGTTCCGCCTCGCCGCCTCTAGCACCGGCGTGAAGGACATCGCCAAGCAGCTAAACGCCGATGGCATCGCCTCTCCCAAAGGAAAACGCTGGGGGAAGGGCGCGGTGCATGCGATGCTCACAAGCCAAGTCTATAGTGGGGTGCTGGTCTGGGAGGCGGCATCCCAAAACCCCATCCGGGTGGCCGATGCTATTCCCGCACTCGTCGACAAGGCGATGTTCGACGCCGTCCAAGCAGGACTCAAGGCCCGCTCGCCAAAAATAGTGCCGCCACGGCAGGTCAGCAGCCCCAACCTGCTCACCGGGCTGCTCCAGTGCGGCACCTGCCATGCCGCGATGACCTGCGTGACCGCCAAGTCCGGGCAATTTCGGTACTACGTCTGTGCCACTGCAAATCGTATCGGCCGCCAGGCATGCCCAGAGAAGGCAGTTCCGAAGGAGGTGATTGAGGCCCAGGTTCTCAAAAAAGTAAGCGATCTCATCCTTCGGGAGGCTCATGTCACCGAACTGGTAAGACGCACCAACGAGGAATTGTCAACGTCTGTAACCCAACTCAAGGAGCGCCTTACGGCGATCGATGCGCAAACAAGCGATATCGAGGGCCGGCTGGCACGCCTCTATGACACCCTCGAGACCGGAAAACTCACGCTGGAGGATTTAGCCCCTCGAATCCGTGAACTCCGAAAACGACAGGAAATCGTACAGCGTGCACGCTCCGAAGTGCTGGAGGCTACCGAAGAGGCTCACGTGACGCTCGTCGACCGAAAACAGGTGCTGGAGTACCTCAAGGACTTCGGGTTGTTGCTGGAGGAGGGCACGATTATAGAACGGCGAATGCTGCTCAAGTCGTTTATTCAAACCGTCACCAAAGAAGGCAATCAGGTAACGATCGAGTACACGCTGCCGATCAAAGCAGAGAAGACCACACTAAGCAACGGGGAAGTTCTTCCTTTGGTACAGAGTGGTGGACCAGAGGAGATTCGAACTCCTGACCTCTTCAATGCCATTGAAGCGCGCTACCAACTGCGCCACTGGCCCACGGGGAAAAGACAACAGGAGAACTATACCAGAGGCCACGTCTTACCCGCAAGGCAACGCCGCCTCGCCCTGTGCTACAGTATCCCCCGTTGATTTTTCTGGAGCGCCCCTATGACCATGGCCCTGGAAGGCATCAAAGTCGTTGACCTATCCCGCTACGCGCCCGGCTTCGCCGTCTCCATGTACCTGGCGGACATGGGCGCCGACGTGATTCGCATCGAGGAGCCCGGCGTCACGGGCAGGCGCTCCGAGTTCACCGAGACGCCCCTGGCCTACCGCACCATGAACGACGCCCGCAGCGCCGCCTATAACGCCCTCGAGCGCAACAAGCGCAAGATCGCCCTCAACCTGAAGGACGCCGACGCCCGCGAGGTCTTCTACAAGCTCGTCAGGGACGCCGATGTCGTCCTGGACGGCTCCCGCCCCGGCGTCGCCAAGCGCCTCGGCGTGGACTATGAGACCTGCCGCGCCCTCAACCCGCGCGTCATCTACTGCGCCGTCACCGGCTTCGGCCAGGATGGCCCCTACGCCCTCCGCGCCGGGCACGATATCAACTACCTCTCCCACGGCGGCGCCCTCAGCATCTTCGGCTCGCGCGATGGCGCGCCCGCCTTCCCCAGCAACATCCTCGCCGATTTCTCCGCCGGCGCCCAGAACGCCGTCATCGGCATCCTCACCGCCATCATCGCCCGCGGGCGCACCGGCAAAGGCCAAATGGTGGATATCTCCATGACGGACGGCGTCATCGGCCTCCTGGTCCAGTCCACCCAGGAGTTCTTCATGAACGGCCTCCAGCCCAAGCCGGGGAAAGACCGGCTCACCGGGGGCGTTCCCCACTACAACGTCTACCGGTGCAAGGACGGGCGCTGGATCGCCATCGGCGCCAACGAGCCCTGGTTCTTCGATGCCGTCGGTAAGATCATCGGCAGGCCGGACCTCGTGGCGCACCAGCAGGATGCGGCCAAACATCAGGAGATCGAAGCGGCGCTCAAGGCCGCCTTCTTGACCAAGACGGCCGATGAGTGGCACGACCTTATGAGCCGGGCCGATACCTGCGTCACAAAGATCTTCGACTTCGCCGAGGTCTTCACCGATCCCCATGTCCGGCACCGCAATATGGTCCTGGAGGTCACGCACCCCCAGGCGGGCAAGGCCAAGCAGGTCGGCTTCCCGGTTAAGCTCTCGGAAACGCCGGGAACCTTTCGCAAGTTCGCCGGCATCAAAGGAGAAGACACAGACGCCGTCTTGAAGTCCCTCGGCTACAGCGAGGCGCAGATCAAGGCGATGCGGGAGAAGAACGCGATCCTTTGACAGCGCATCCAAGGCGCAATGACTCCATCCTAGAAAGAACGGTCGAATCGCAAGCGATGTCCACAAAACGTGAGTTGGCAACCCTAGCAGGGGGCTGTTTCTGGTGTTTGGAGGCGGTCTACGAGCAGTTGCGGGGAGTCGAAAAGGTGCAATCGGGCTACTCCGGCGGGCACACCAAGGATCCGACCTACTTCGAAGTCTGCGACGAGACGACCGGCCACGCCGAAGTCGTCCAGCTGACCTATGATCCAACCGTCATCTCCTACAAGGAGATCCTCGAGGTCTTCTTCACGATCCACGACCCGACCACGCTGAACCGCCAGGGACCGGACGTCGGGACGCGCTACCGCTCGGCCGTCTTCTGCCACAGCGACGAGCAGAAGAAGGTGGCGGAGCAGGTCGTCGCCGATTTCACCAAGCGGAAGGTCTGGGGCAACCCCATCGTGACCCAGGTGGAAAAGTTCAAGGAGTTCTATCCGGCCGAGGACTACCACAACCAGTACTACCGCAATAATCCAGCGCAGACCTACTGCGCCTTCATCATCCAGCCCAAGGTCGCCAAGTTCCGCAAGGCCTTCCTAGACAAGCTGAAAAAGTGATGGCCAAGCTCAAGCGCTTCAAGATCCGCGTCCCGGGGCCCGTCATCACGGACCTCAAGCGCCGCCTCGCCAAGACGCGCTGGCCCGATGAGCTTCACGGCGCAGGCTGGGACTACGGCGCCAACCTCGCCTATATCAAGGAGCTCTGCGACTACTGGCGCACGACCTTCGATTGGAAGAAACAGCAGGCCCTCCTCAACTCCCTCCCCCAATTCAAGGAGGAGGTGGACGGCCTCGGCATCCACTTCGTCCACCTCCGCGGCAAGGGGCCCAAGCCCCTTCCCCTTATCCTCACCCACGGCTGGCCCGGCTCCTTCTTCGAGTTCTACAAAGCCATCCCGCTCCTCACCGATCCCGCCGCCCACGGCGGCGATCCCAGCGACGCCTTCACCGTCGTCGTGCCGTCCCTCCCCGGCTACGGCTTCTCGAACAGGCCCGCGGAGCGCGGCATGCACCTCGCGCGCGTCGGCGAGCTCTTCGCCAAGCTCATGAGGGAGCGCCTGGGCTACACGCGCTATGGCGCCCAGGGCGGCGATTGGGGCGCGGGCGTCACCACCCGCCTGGGCCTGAGCGACCCTCAGCACGTCGTCGGCATACACCTGAACATGGTCCTCGGGCGCGCCGCCGCCGCCTTCACCGGAACGCCTTCGCCGGAGGAAGAAGCCTGGCGCAAAGACTACGAGAAGTGGCGCGCCGAAGAGGCCGCCTACTCCCAGATCCAGGGAACAAAGCCCCAGACCCTCGCCTACGGGCTCAACGACTCCCCTGCCGGCCTCGCGGCCTGGATCGTCGAAAAGTTCCGGCGCTGGAGCGATTGCAACGGCGATGTGGAGAGCATCTATACCAAGGATGAGCTCCTCACCAACATCACCATCTACTGGGTCACGGAAACTATCAACTCCTCCGTGCGCTTCTACTACGAAAATACCCACGGCGGGCCTATCGTCCCGCCGGGACAGCGCGTGGAAGTCCCCACGGGCGTCGCCGTCTTCCCCAAGGAAATCATCAAGCCCCCCAGGAGCATCGCCGAGCGCGGCTACAACATCACCCGCTGGACGGAGATGCCTCGCGGCGGGCACTTCGCCGCCATTGAGCAGCCGGAGCTCCTCGTCCAGGACGTGCGCGGATTCTTCAGGCCCCTTAGAGGTTGAAGACCTTCCGCGCGTTGTCCACCAGCACCTTCTGCCGCTCCTCTGCCGTCCAATCGTGCATGCACTTCTCGATGTACTCGCGCGATTTCGGGTACGTCCCCGTCCCGTGGGGGAAGTCGGACTCCCACATGATGTTGTTGATGCCGATGGTGTGGCGCAGCTTCGGGCCCAGCTCTTCGAACCAGAAGTTCACGTAGCACTGCCGCTTGAAATACTCGCTCGGCTTCAGCCGCATCGCGCCCTTCGGCCCCAGCGCCTGGGCCTCCCACTGGTGGTCCGCCACCTCCATCAGGTACGGCACCCAGCCGATGCCGCTCTCCGAAGAGACGAACTTCAGCTTCGGGAACTTCTCCAGGATGCCGGAGAAGAGGATCGTGATCATCACCTCCACGTTCGCGGTGATCGAGCGCGTCGAGATGACGGCCACGTGAATCAGCGGCGATTGCGTCGTGATGGGCGCCGTCTTGCTGTTCATCCCCATGCTCGCGCCCGAGCCGATGTGGAAGTTGATGGAGAGGTTCGCCTCCTGGGCGGCGGCCCACAGCGGGTCCCAGTAAGGGTCGGCCACCGATGGATAACCCCATTGCTCAGGGAAGGCGAAGGAGATGCCCTTGATGCCTCGCTTGGCCGTCCGTTGCGCCTCGGCCACGGCGAGCTTCACATCCCACATCGGCAGGTTGGCCAGGGTGATGAAGCGGCCGGGATACGGCGTCGCCCACTCCTCGATCTGGAAGTCGTTGTACGCCCGGATGCCGTCCAGGCGGAACTCCTCCGAGAATTCCGGGTTGCTCAGCGTCGCGCCCGCCACCCCGGCGATGTTGCCGAAGAAGGTGTGGACGTCCACCCCGTCCTCGTCCATCGCCTTCACGCGCTCTTTCGGAACATAGGCCTTCTGCGGCACATCTTCCCACCGGACGGGCGGCTTGCCCACCGGCATGATGCCCCGCACGTTCGCCACGCCGCCCCCGCGGATCTTCTGGCCGTGGATGTACCAGTGCTCCGTGTTGTCCGGGTCCCGCTTGATCTGGGGGATATTCTCGCCCCACTTGGCCTTGGACATGCGCGCCGTCCACACATGCGGCGCCTCTTGCAGATGGTCGTCGGTCGAAATCACCTTGTAGTTCACGATGCACCTCAGGAGATACAGTGCCCCGATTGTAGCACCAGACGTCGTATCCGTTCGCGCGTCCGGGCGTAATGAGCCACGGCGCAACGACGCTCCCGCGCCCGTTCCACATACAATGTGCGCCATGCGAAAAGCGAAGGGATCCCTCTCCGGCATCCGCGTCCTCGATCTCGGCCGCTACCAGGCAGGCCCGCGCTGCGGCCTCCTCTTCGCCCGCCTCGGGGCGGACGTCATCAAGATCGAAGAGCCCGCGGGCGATGAATCCCGCGATATGGCTCCATTCGTCCGGGGACAGAGCGCCTATTGGCCCCAGTACAACTCCGGCAAGAAGAGCCTCACCCTCAACCTGCGGTCGGCCGCCGGCAAGGGCGTCCTCCGCGACCTCGTGAAAGTCTCGGACGTTCTCATCCAGAACTTCCGCCCAGGCGTCATGGACAAGATGGGCTTCGGCTACCAGGCCCTGCGGAACATCAACAAGCGCATCGTGATGGTGAACGTCTCCGCCTATGGGCAGTTCGGCCCCTACCGCGATCGCGTCGGCTTCGACCCCATCGGCCAGGCCATCTGCGGCCTCATGTCCCTCACCGGCTTCGAAGGCACGCCGCCCACCCGCTCCTTCGCCACCATCGTGGACCGCGTCACCGCCCTCCACGCCACCATCGGCGCCCTGGCCGCCCTCCGCGAGCGCGATCGCTCAGGGGAAGGCCAGGCCATAGACGTCTCCCTCGCCGATGCCGGCTTCACCCTCATGGAGATCCAGATCGCCGCCTATCTCGGCGCCGGCATCGAGCCCAAGCGCGCTGGCAACGGCGAAGGCCTGCCCCAGCCCTCCAACACCTTCCAGTGCAAGGACGGCTGGGTCTACATCATCTCCCCAGGCAACAAAATCTGGCCCCGCGTCTGCAAGCTCCTCAACCGCCCCGAGTGGATCACCGACCCGGGGATGAAGACCAGCGCCGATCGCAGAGTGCGCAACCCGGAAATCATCGCCGCCCTCAACGCCTATTGCCAGGCCCGCACCGTCGCGGAGGCCGTCGCCGATTGCACCCGCCTCGACCTTCCCGCCGCGCCCGTCAACACCCTCCCCCAGGCCGCCAAAGACCCCCACATCGCCGCGAGGGAAATCATGGTGGAAGTGCCGGACCCGGTGGCGGGGAAGATCCACGTCACCGGCAAGTCCATCCACCTGAGCCGCACGCCCATGGTCATCGGCACAACGCCCACCGTGGGCCTGCACACCGATGAACTCCTAAAGGGTCTCCTGCGATACAGCGACCGCAAGGTCGCCGCGCTCAAGAAGGCCAACGCCGTCTAGGCCGGCGTAGCGAGAACGTCCTTCGGCGCAGCAGCGATGGTGATGGGCCTCTCCCCAGGGGCGATTGCCACCGGCTTGTGCGCCCCCCAGGTGGCGAGGATGAAGCCGCACTTCGCCGCGAGAGCAGCTTGCAAATCGCTAGCGCTGTCCCCCACGTAGACGGCCTCCTCCGGTGTCAGGCGCAGGCGCGCCAGGGCGCTCAGGATGCCGTCGGGATAGGGTTTCAATCGAGGCGCGTCTTCCATCCCGATCAGCACGTCGAAGAGGCCGCCCCAGCCCAGGCTCTCCACTTCGCAGACAAGTCCCGTGCGCATCCCGTCCAGCATCCGCTCTCGTATCTTGTGCGTCACAACGCCCAGCTTGTGGCCCCGCCCCTTCAGCTCCCGCAGCATCTCCGTGACCCCGGGATAGGCCGTCACTAGGCCCGCGTAGTCGCGCCAGTAGAAGCGCCGCTGGATGGTGGGCAAGTCCTCCGTGATGCCGCGACGCTCCTTGAAGCGCTGCAGCTCCACCTGCAGCTGAAAGCCGATCGTCGTCAGCAGAAAGTCGTGCCCCGTGATATCCGTGATCCCCACGGCGTCGAAGGTGGCCTGAACGGCCCTCTCCCTGGCGAGAAAGGTGTCCGCCAGCGTATCGTCCCAATCGAACAGGATCGCGGTGCGCATCCCCTCGATTGTACGCCTCTGCGCCCCTCGCCCGTCATTCCTCTATCTTCTCTCCCTTTCCTCTCTTCCCCATCCCTCCGCTCCTCGTTCCTGCATTCCTACGTTCCTCTCTTTCCTCCTCTGCCATCGCCCTATTGACATCACATCAAATGTATGCCTTATCATCACTGTGTAAGCCTTCGCCATGACGATACTTGCGATGCAGACGGCACAGGACACGCCGGGCGCTCAAAGCGCGCGAGCAGCGCGGCGTGCTCCCGCAGCGGCGCGGGCCCACAGGAGGTTTGCCGAGGGCGACCGCCCAGCCCTGAACATCTAGGAGGGTCCCGGACCCTCTCCATCCTCACTCACAAGCAGGCTGGGTGAGGAGACACCGCCTCGCTCTATCGGCTCGAAAGCCCCGCAGGACGCCGCCGTCTTCGGTCAGCCGCCGTGCCGCGAGTCGGATAGCCCCTAGGCCCACACGCGGGATTGGCAGGGTGACCTCTGTCGCCGCAGAGGAGTGTGGGCCGCCTCGCCCGGTCGGCTCCGGGGTCATATCGGAGCCTCCGGCGAGCCCCTGGTCCTTCCCTCGCGGAAGGATGCTCTATTCCCGCGCTCGTCGTGGACACGTCCTTCGACGGAAGGACCGCCGCAGACCGTCTGCATCGCAACGCAACCCCAAGGAAACAAGAAAGGCCAGGTGCAAACACCAGATCCGCCCCGAGCGGCTCCCGATCCCCAGCGGGCGCGCCCTGCCATCCGCCACTTGCCTGCGCCCGGGTCCTCCCGAGTACAATGGCCTCTCTAGGGGGCAAAGGCCTTCGCGATGGCATCCCGGACACAACATCCCGTCCTCTCCCAGTTCCACCCCATCGTGGGCGGGTGGTTCGCCTCGCGCTTCGCCGAGCCGACGAAGGCCCAGGTGCGCGGCTGGCCTGCAATCCAATCAGGGAAAGACACCCTCATCGCCGCGCCCACCGGGTCGGGCAAGACTCTGGCCGCCTTCCTCAACTGCATAGATGCGCTGGTGCGGCAGGGGCTCGCAGGCGATCTGGAAGATGCCACCCAGGTCCTCTATGTCTCGCCGCTCAAGGCCCTCAGCAACGATATCCAGAAGAATCTCCAACAGCCTCTCCAGGAGATCCGCGACCTCCTGATGCAAGCGGGACTGCCCGCGCCCGATATCCGCGTCATGGTGCGCACCGGCGATACGACGGCGAAGGACCGGGCCGCCATGACCAAGCGCCCGCCGCATATCATCGTCACCACGCCGGAGTCCTTCTACATCCTGCTCACGAGCAAGGGCGGCCGCGCGATGCTCAAGGGCGTGCGCACCGTGATCGTGGACGAGATCCACGCCGTCGCCGACGATCGGCGCGGCCTCCACCTGGCGATCAGCCTGGAGCGCCTGGATGCGCTGACGGGGAGGCGCGCGGTGCGCATCGGCCTTTCCGCCACGCAGAGCCCCATCGAAGAGGTGGCGCGATTCCTGGTGGGGACTGAGCGGAGCGGGAACGAGGGGCAGAAAGAGTCACCCTCCCCTCTCGGGCTACGCTCGAGTTCCTCTCCCCTCGAGGGCGAGGAGAGAAGCGAAGCGGTCGCCGCGCCTCAGTGCGCCATCGTCAACGAAGGGCACATCCGCAAGCTGGACCTGGCGCTGGAGCTGCCCTCGCAGCCGCTCACGGCCGTGATGTCCCTGGAGACCTGGGAAGAGGTCTTCGACCGCCTCGCCGAGCTCATCAACCGGCACAGGACAACCCTCATCTTCACCAACACGCGCCGCCTGGCGGAACGCCTATCGCTCCAGCTCACCAAGCGCCTGGGCGAAGGGCATGTCACCTCGCACCACGGGAGCCTCTCGAAGGAGCAGCGCCTCAAGGCCGAGCAGCGATTGAAGGCGGGCGAGCTGAAAGCCCTCATCGCCACGGCATCCCTGGAGATGGGCATAGACATCGGCTCCATTGACCTGGTCTGCCAGATCGGCTCAACCCGCGCCATCGCCACCTTCCTCCAGCGCGTGGGCCGCTCCGGCCACACCCTCGGCGCGCTCCCCAAGGGGCGACTCTTCCCCGTCACGCGCGACGACCTCATCGAATGCGCATCCCTCATCTGGGCCACCCGCCAGGGCAAGCTGGACAGGCTCGCCGTCCCGCAGAACGCCCTGGACATCGTGGCCCAGCAGATCGTCGCCGCCGCGACCACGGAGGAGTGGAGCGAGGATGCGCTCTACAGGCTCATCACAGGGGCCTACCCCTATCGCAGTCTCCCGCGCCGGGAGTTCGATGCCGTCGTGCGCATGCTGGCCGAGGGCTACTCCACCCGGCGCGGACGGCGCAGCGCTCACATCCACTACGATGGCGTGGGCCGCCGCGTCACGGCCCGTCGCGGGGCGCGCCTGGCCGCCGTCACCTCCGGCGGCGCAATCCCGGAGAACGCCGATTACGACGTGGTGCTGGAGCCCCAGGGCGCGGTGGTCGGCACGCTGAATGAAGATTTCGCCATCGAAAGCATGCCGGGAGACATCTTCCAGCTCGGCATCTCCTCCTGGAAGATCCTTCGCGTGGAGCCGGGGAAGGTGCGCGTGGAAGATGCCAAGGGCCAGCCGCCCACGATCCCCTTTTGGCTTGGCGAAGCCCCTGCGCGGACGGCGGAGCTCTCCGGCGAAGTCTCCAGGCTCAGAGCCGAGCTGGAGCGGCGCATAGCCGACCCGGAAAAGGCCAAGGCCTGGCTGATGCAGGAGACCGGCATCAGCCGGGAGGCGGCGGAACAGATCGCCGACTATATCGCCGCGACCAAGATCGCCCTCGGCGTCGTGCCCACCCAGGAGCAGTTGGTCCTGGAGCGCTTCTTCGATGACAGCGGCGGCATGCAGTTGGTCCTGCACGCTCCCTTCGGCGGGCGCATCAATCGCGCCTGGGGTCTGGCCCTCCGCAAGAAGTTATGCCGCACCTTCAATCAGGAGCTTCAGGCCGCGGCGACGGAAGACAATATCGTCCTCTCCCTGGGGCCCCAGCACAGCTTTCCCTTGGCGGACGTCTTCCAATATCTGAAGTCGGACTCCACCGAGTATCTCCTCACCCAGGCTCTGCTCGCCGCGCCCATGTTCCAGACGCGCTGGCGGTGGAACGTGACGCGGTCGCTGGCCGTCCTCCGCTCGGAGAAGGGAAAGAAGGTCCCGACAAACCTTCAACGCATGCGGGCCGACGACCTCCTGGGCGCCGCCTTCCCGCAGCAAGTAGCCTGCGCCGAAAATATCACGGGCGACATCGAGATACCGGACCACCCCATCGTGAAGCAGACCGTGGACGATTGCCTGCACGAGGCGATGGACATCGAAGGCCTGCTGGCCATCCTCCACAACGTGGAGTCCGGCCGGATCACGCTGGTGGCGAAGGACACCACCGAGCCTTCGCCCATGGCCCATGAAATCATCACCGCCAAGCCCTACGCCTTCCTGGACGATGCCCCGTTGGAGGAGCGCCGCACCATGGCCGTGCAGACGCGCCGCGTCCTGGACGTGGCCTCCGCGCGGGACCTGGCGGCCCTGGATCCCGCCGCCATCGCCCGCGTGCGCGAAGAGGCCTGGCCCCAGGCGGAGACTGCCGACGAGCTGCACGACGCCCTTACCCTCCTCGGCTATCTGACGGAGGCGGAGGCGAAGCCGTGGCAAAGCCTCCTGGACCAGCTCGCCGGGGCGAAGCGCGCGGCGAAGCTCGGTGGAGCCGCCGCGCCGAAGGTCTGGATCGCGGCGGAGCGCCTGCCGCAGTTCGAGGCCATCTTCCCCGGCGTGGCAACTTCGCCGCCTATCGAAGCTCCCCAGCGTGAACGCGCGCGTACGTGGGAGCGGGAGGAGGCCCTGCGCGAGATCGCGCGGAGCCGCCTGGAGGGCCTTGGCCCGGTCTTCAATCATGCCCTCGCGGCATCCCTTGGCGTGCCGGTGAGCGATATTGACTTCGCCCTCACGGCCCTGGAATCGGAAGGCTTCGCCATCCGAGGGCCCATGAGCCCCGGCGCAGGCGAAGGCGAATGGTGCGACCGGAGACTCCTGGCACGCATCCACCGCTACACCCTGGACAAGCTCCGCAAGGAGATCGAACCCGCGACGGCGGCGCAGTACGTGCGCTTCCTCTTCGCCTGGCAGCACGTGGCGCGCGAGTCTCGACTGCAAGGCGCAAGCGGCCTGGCGAAGCTGGTGGAGGAGCTCCAGGGCTTCCAAGCCCCCGCCGGAGCCTGGGAGAGCGATATCTTCGCCGCGCGCATGGAGAAATACAGCGGGACCTTCCTCGATGAGCTCTGTTTCTCCGGCCAGGTGGCCTGGGGACGGCTCTTCCCGCCCTCGAACGGCGACTCGCGCAAGTCGGGCCCCACCAAGTCGTCGCCCGTCTCCATCATGCTGCGGCAAGACCTGACAAGCTGGCTCGCCATCGCGCCCCACGTCAACGGCGAGGCGAAGCTGAGCGGCCTCGCCGAAGAGCTGCGCGCGCACCTGGAGCAGCGCGGCGCGAGCTTCTTCCAGGAGCTTGTCCACGCCACGCGCCGTCTGCCCACGGAGGTGCGCAACGCCCTGGGCGAGCTGGTGGGCGCGGGCCTCATCACCGGCGATGGCTTCGCCGGCCTTCGCGGGCTGATCTCAGCAGGGCGAAGCGAGGCTTCCAGGCGTCACCCGCCCAAGTGGTTTGGCGTGGCGCAGCCCTCGGCCCTCCCTGCGGCAACGGGACGCTGGTCGCTTTTCAGGACGCGCACAGAGGCCCAGCACGACCACAGCCATGCCGCCGACTTTTGGGCGCGGCAGCTCCTGCGCCGCTACGGCATCGTCTTCTTCCGCGTGGCCCTTCGCGAGACGGGGCTGCCCCCCTGGCGCGATATCCTGCGGGTCTACCGCAGGATGGAGGCCCGGGGCGATATCCGAGGCGGGCGCTTCGTGGACAGCTTCACCGGGGAGCAGTACGCCCTGCCCGAAGCCGTCGAGGCCATCCGGGCGGTTCGCCGGGGGCAGCCGGAGGGCCGGTTCATCGGCATCAGTGCCGCAGACCCGCTGAACCTGGTAGGTATCGCGACGCCCGGCGAAAAGGTCCCGGCGCTGGCAAGCAATCGCATCGTCTTCCGGGACGGCATGCCTATCGCGACTCGGGTGGTGGGCGCCGTGGCCTACCTGGCAGAGGTGGAGGAGCGGGAGAAGCCGCTCATCCTGGCGGCGCTGCGGGGATAGAGGCGGCTTACGAGCCGAACCACCGCTTCAGCCGTTCGGCTTCGAACTGCTTCTTGCGCTGGAGGCCTTCCTTGGTGGGCGGGTTGAGAACGAACTGAGGGCCGCCCTGCGCGAGGAGATTCGCTTCGGCGGGCGCGGCAACGTCACCGCCCGCATCCACATAGCAGACGCCCGTGCCGGTGTAACGCGCCAGCTCGCCGCCGCCCAGGGCCAGCGCGCCGATCTGCTTCGCCAGCACCAGCGCCTGCGCCTCGGAGAAGGTGCCGGCCTTCGGATGGGGACGGCCATCGGGCAGTTTGAAGGAGGCGCAATCGCCGATGGCGAAAATGCCCGGGATGGAGGTCTGGAAGGAATTGAGGTCGGCGGGGATGAAGCCCGAGGCATCGGTGAGTGACGCGTCGCGGACGATCTTGGGAGCGCGCTGCGGATAGACCGCGCCGATGAGGTCGCAGGCGAGCTGCGCGCCGTTCTCGTAAGTGATGCGCTTGGTCTTGGAGTCGAAGGCCGTCGGCTTATGGCTGGGCCGGTAGTCAATGCCGCGCGCGGTGAGCATCGCCTTGACGGCATCGCCCACGGCCTTGCCCGCCACGGGCATGGGCTGCGGCTCCGGCGTAGTGAGGACGACGCGCACCTTGGGACGGAGGCCGCGCTTCCGGAGAAGCTCGTCCACGATGAGGGCGTACTCATAGGGCGAAGGCGGGCACTTGAAGGGGAGCGATGAGACGGCGATGGCGACGGTGCCCTTTTCGAGTTTTTCCAGCGCCGCCTTGAACTCGACGACGGAGGCCATATCGTGCAGGTCGTGGGCGGGACCGGGGAGGCCGGGGAGGAGCTCGGGGGCCATCTCGGCCCCGAGGGCGATGATGAGGAAGTCATAGGCCACCTGGCTGGACTTGGTGCTGACCGTCTTGAGGACGGGGTCTATGGCCAGCACCTCGGCCTGCATGAAGTTCGTGCGGCGGGCCGCGATCATCTGGTAGGAGCGCCTGCCAACCTCGGCCTTCCTGCGCCCTGCCAGGACCCACTGAGGCGCGAAGCCCATCTGGAACTCGGCCTTGCGATCAATGAGGGTGATGTGCACCTTGCGCGTGGTGGCCAGGTGGTCCAACTCCGTCGCGACCGTGAGGCCGCCGAAGCCCGCGCCAAGGATGACGACGCGCTTCGGCTGTGCATTGGTCATGAAGCTCCTTGGGAGGGCGACGGATGAAGCGTAAGCATACCACTTATCGGGGGCGGACGTGACCGGAAGCCCCTCTTGGCCCTAGGTCGCCGGCAGGTGCATCTGCTAAAGTGTGCGCCATGCTGCGCTACTCATTAGACCAGGCCACGACCATCAACTGGACGTTCGAACAGGACATCCGGCACTTCGCGAGCCTTGGCGTCCAAGCGGTGTCGGTGCAGAACCGCAAGCTGCAGGCCTACGGCTCCGACAAGGGGAAACAGCTCCTGCGCGATGCCGGGATGAAGATTTCAGCCCTGCTTTCGGCGGGCTTTTTCACGCTGACCGACGCTTCCAAGTGGCCCGCCCAACTGGAGACGGCGAAGCGCATGATCGGGACGGCGACCGAGATCGGCGCCGAAAGGCTCCTGCTGCAAGCCGGGCCATGCGGCGCGATGAGCTACGAGGAGGCGGAGGCGCGATTCAAACACCTGCTGGGCGAGCTCTTGAAAGAGGCGGAGCGCCATAGGATGCCGCTCTGCCTGGAGCCGAACAACGCCCTGCGCGTTGACCTGGGGTATATCCACTCGCTGCACGATGGGCTGGACCTGGCGGACGAGGTGGACTCGCCGCTCTTCACCATCTGCTTCGAGACGAGCAATATGTGGATCGAGCGGCGGCTGTACGAGAATATCGCCAGGCGGACGAAGCGCATCGGCCTGGTGCAGCTCAACGATGTGAAGGCAGGGACCTATTTCACGCCCTCGCGCGTGCCCATGGGCGACGGCATCATCCCCGTGGGGCGCATCGTGGACGCCTTTGAGCAGGCGCACTACCAGGGATACTACGATATCGAGATCGTGGGGCCGGAGGTGGAGCGGCTGGGGTATGAGGAGACGATACGGCGGGCCCTCGAATGGGTGAAGAAGCGCGAAGGAAGGTAAACGCGATGCTTCGCTAATCCATGGACATGGTGACGTCACGGGAGTGGCCCTTCGATAAGGACATCGCCTATTACAAGAGCCTCGGCATCCCGGCGATCGCGGCGAATAGGCGGAAGCTGGAGGCCTTTGGGGTCGAGCGCGGACTGAAGCTCCTGCGGGATAGCGGCATGAAGGTGGTCTGCTATCTGGCAACGGGCTATTTCACGTTGAGCGACCCCGGCAAGTGGGCCAGAGAGCTTGAAACGGCGAAGCGAACGATAGCGCTGGCGGCGGAGATGAAGGCGGAGACGATACTCCTGATGGCGGGCACACCGACCCAGCTCACGTACGAAGAGGCGGAATCGCGGTTCTCCGACATCCTGGGCCGGCTCCTCCCGATGGCGGAGGAGAGCAAAGTCCCCTTTGTGCTGGAGCCGGTCAACCCCTTCCACGTCCGCCTGGGCCATATCCAGACCCTTCATGACGCGCTGGACCTGGCCGATAGGGTCAATTCCCCCTGGCTGAAGATCTGCTTCGAGATGAGCAATATGTGGATCGACCGGGGCCTCTACGAGAATATCGCCAGGCGCGCGGGGCGCATCGGCCTGGTGCAGATCTGCGACGTGGCGCCCAGGACGCACGACGCTTCGCGCACGGCTCTTGGGGACGGCATCGTGCCGATCGAGCGCATCATCACGGCCTTCGACCGCGCAGGCTACGGCGGCTATTACGACATCGAGATCCTGGGGCCGGAGGTGGAGCGCCTGGGCTATGAGGAGACGATACGGCGCTCGCTGGCGTGGGTCGCTCGCCATGAAGGGCGCGGGCCTGCCCGCACGTGACAGACGGCGACGAGCGATGGATAACAAAAGAGGCCCGCCGGATCCGGCGGGCCTCTTTTTCTGCAGCGCAGGATGGCGCTACTTGCCGCCGTACATGGAAATCAGGTTGCGGGCGATGACGAGCTTCTGGATCTCGCTGGTGCCCTCGCCGATGATCATGAGCGGCGCATCGCGGTAGTAGCGCTCCACCACGTACTCCTTGAAGTAGCCGTAGCCGCCGTGGATGCGCATCGCCTCGAGGGCGACGTTGGCGCAGACCTCGCTGGCGAAGAGCTTGGCCATGCCGGCTTCGAGGTCGGTGCGCTCGCCGCGGTCCTTCTTTTGGGCGGCTTGCTGGACCAAGAGCCGCGCCGCCTGGATGTTGGTGTACATATCGGCCAGCTTGAGCTGGATGGCCTGATGCTCGGCGATGGGGACGCCGAAGGTCTTGCGCTGCTGGGCGTAGGCGATGGCCTTTTCGAAGGCGGCGGTGGCGACGCCGACGGCGCGGGAGCCGACGTTGATGCGGCCCACCTCCATCGCCACCATCATCTGCTTGAAGCCCTGCCCCTCTTTGAGGCCGACGATGGCATCGGCGGGGACCTTGTGGTCTTCGAAGATGAGCTCGGAGGTGTCCACGCCCCGGTAGCCGAGCTTATCCAGGTGGCGTCCCGATTTGAAGCCGGGACCCTTCTCCAGGATGAAGCAGCTGATGCCGCGATGGGCTGGCTGGACCTGGCGGTCCGTCTTCACCAGAACGGCGAAGGTGTTGCCGTGCTCGCCGTTGGTGATCATCATCTTGGTCCCGTTGATGACGTACTGGCTGCCGTGCTTGACGGCATAGGTCTCGATGGCGGCCACGTCGCTGCCGGTGTTCGGCTCCGTGAGGCCCACGCCGCCGCGCTTCTCGCCCCGGGCCATCTTGGGGAGCCAGGCGCGCTTCTGATCGGGCGTGCCGAAGCTCTGGACGATGTAGGCCATGATGAGGTGGGAGTTGATGATGCCGGAGATGCTCATCCAGCCCTTGGAGATCTCCTCGATGATCATGGCGTAGGTGGAGACGTTGAGCCCCATGCCGCCGTACTCTTCCGAGATGAGGATGCCGAAGAGGCCCAGCTCCTTCAGCTTCTTGACGATCTCCTCAGGGTAGATGTCCTGCTGCTCCATGCGGCTGGAGACAGGCTCGATGTCCTTCTTCACGAGGTCGCGGATCATCGTGATGATCTGCTTCTGCTCTTCGGTCATGGCGGTCTGCGGCACGAGGGGCCTCCTTCAGGGCACGGGGCGATGCGGAACGATGCTTCGGACGACAGACAATGCTAGCAGTCTAAAGGGGAAAAGGCAATGCAAAAAGACAGAATCATCCACAGATTCCATAGAAGGACAAGATCCGAGGGGCAAGGAGGCAGAGACCCGTCTGACAACGCCCTGTGGGCAGCGCCTAATGCATCCGCATGCCTGCATCCACGTCCAGGCCCAGGGCGGTAACGTTCTTGGCGTAGTCCGAGCAGAGGAAAGCGATAGCGTTGCCGATGTCATCAGGCGTCTGCTGGCGGCCCAGGGGCGTGCGGGACTCGGAGAGCTTGAGAATCTCTTCAGGCGTCATTTCCGCCTGGTCTCGATTCAGCAATGTGCGCTGTTCGTAGATGCCGCGAAGCATGGTGGTAAAGGTGAGGCCGGGCAAGATGGCGTTCACGGTGACGTTGTAGGGAGCCATGATGGCGGCGAGAGATTGGGTATAGCTGATGTCGGCGGCTTTGGTGGCGGCGTAGTGGGGAATGATGGCGCCGCCCTGCAGGCCGCCGATGGAAGCGATGTTGATGATGCGCCCGGAGCGGCGCTCCTTCATGTGCGGCATGACGGCGTCGGAGACGTAGACACGGGACATGAGATTGACGCGAATGACTTCGTTCCAGTCGTCGTCGTTGGGGACGGGGCGCTGCTGCCAGCCTTTTGCACCGACGACACCGGCATTGTTGACGAGAATATCGATTTCCCTGAAGGCCTTGAGCGCCTCCGCGATAAGCATGTCTGCGCCATCCCGCGTGCCGACGTCGCTCTGTACGGCGATGGCCTTGCGCCCCATATCGCGGACCTGCTTGGCCGTGGCCTCCGCGTTCCCGAGGTCAATATCGCCGATGGCGACATCCGCCCCCTCGCGGGCGAGCACCAGGGCGATGCCCTGGCCGATGCCCCGGCCCGCGCCGGTGACGACTGCGGTACGGTTGGGAAGAAGTTTGTCCATAATTTATGCACGCCTGTAGGTTTGGAGGGTTAGCACGTCCATTCGAACTCGTACATGCTCGATTGTAATGCTAGCGATAATCTTCTGCTTTGTTTGCAGTATGACTGGGTCCTCTGCAGTTATCCAGAGATTCACTGATATCTCTTCAAATTCAAATGCCGAACCATTCGGCAGTAGTGGACCCTCCGGAGCAACTCCCATGCTCTTAGCTAAGTCAGCAATAAAAGCAAACGTCTCTGCGGTAAGCTGCTCACGATCAGTGTGTATCGCAACTTGATGAACATCGCGCCCATCTATTCTCTCAGCTCCAACATAGCTTGCGCTCATTACGCCTTTGCTGAGGCTACTCTCGAACCGGAAACGCTCGACAAACGGGATCACATCAATGCCGAAGTCCTTAGCCGAGGGGACTTCCTCCCAGTCTTTTCCCGGCCCTCTCACTGCACTTTTGCCGCCAATCACTTTGGCTTCATACTCGAATCTTCCTCTTGGTAATGCAGCGGACTCTATCACCATCTTCGAGGACGCAACTGTTGTTGAGATCGCAGGCCGACCGTAGTCTAGTGTCGTCTCTCCTTCAACTCTTATCCTTGCAGGAGGTTCGTTTGTTGCTTTTAATACTCCGTCTGTAAAAGTCTCAATCGTGACCCGGCCCAGATTAATGAGCTTTCTCTCTGCTTGGATAACGAGGTCATTTAGGTCTTTTGGAGCCGGAATATTGGGAGGAGGTCGAACAACACTTGCATCCGGCCCAGGTTCAGAGGGCTTTGAAGCGGTACACGCAACCAAAGTGAAAATCAGGAAAACGAGAGTATCGGTAGAACCGAGCCGCCACCCGAAGCATCCCATAAGCCCTAATACTCCGTCACGCCGGTGAAGTGCCAGCCGTTCACCTTGAGCGCAGGCACCATGTTGAAGGAAAGCATCTCTTTGACAAGCCGCCGCTCCCTGCCGATCTTGGCGACCTGGTTCAGCGCCTCGATGTAACTCTGGGTGAAGCGGAGGTTCTTCACCGGGGCGGCGATCTCGCCGTTCTCGATAAGGAAGGCGCCGTCGCGGGTCATGCCGGTCATATGCACCGTGAGCGGATGGACGACCCGGGTATACCAGAAGCGGGTGACGAGGATGCCGCGCTTGACGGAGCCGATGAGGTCGGCATGGGAGGCATCGCCGGGCTCCATGAAGAGGTTGGTGGGCATGGGGCCGAAGGTGGAGTAGACCTGCGGCAGGCCGTGGCCCGTAGACTCGCGCTCCTCTTTCAGGGCGGTGCGCCGGTCATAGACGGGCGACGCGGCGATGCCGCGCTCGATGATGCCGACGCGGCGGGCCCCGACGCCTTCGTAATCGAACGCGCGGACGACGCCCGAAGGGTTGAGAGGGTCATCGGCGATGGAGACGTTGCTGCCCATGATGCGCTCGCCGATGCGCCCGCTCATGGCGCTGCGCCCCTCCTGGACGTTCAGTGCGCCGAAGGTGACGAAGCCCAGGAAGTCCAGGATATCGCTGACGGCGTAGTGCTCAAGGACCACCTCGTAGTCGCCAGGCTCGATGCGCCGGGGGTTGCGCCCTTGCACAGCCTTGCCGATGGCCTCATCGGCCACCGCCTCCGGGTCAATCTCGTCAACGTTCACGGCAAGGCGGCCGGAATGGCCCGAGCTATCGCTGCCGGAGACGACGGCGAGCAGCTCGGCGGTGGTGGTGACACGATGGGCGAAGAGGCCGTGGGAGTTGGCGATGGTGAGGCCGAGGTTGTCCACGCGGAAGGCGCCCGCCGCCGAGAGGCCGTGCTCGCGGGCCTTCTGGCAGATGAGCCGGACGCCCGCCGCGCGTTGCATGGGGCCGAACTCGAGGGTGGTGATGGCATGGGCGTTCAGGCGGGCCACTTCGCCCGGCTGCGGCAGAGGCAACCAGCCCTCCGTCTCCGGCAGGGCCTTGGCCGTCTCCAGGGCCTGGTGGACGGCCGATTCCAGGCCGGCTTCGCTCAGATCGTTGGTGCCGGCGATGCCGTAGCGCTTGCCGATGCCCGCGCGGACGGTGACTGCCACATCGCGCTCGGAGACATTCTGGTGGATCTCATTGTTGGCAAAGCGCGTGAGGGCGGCGTCCGTGCTGGAGATGGTGACTTCCGTCTGCTCGGCCTTGGAGAGGCGGAGGACGGCTTCGACGAGGCGCTTTGCTTCCTTTTCGGAGTGCATATAGGGAAGGTGCAAGGATCAAGGAGAAAGGTTCCGAGAACGGACGGAGAATCGAAGATAGGAGGAGGGTAGCAACGGGGAGAAAGAACTGTCAAGAAAGTGGGGCGGCTCTGAAATAGAAAAGCCCCACCTGACAACAGGCAGGGCTAGAAGCGACATGCCTCAAACCGGAAGCGAACGAACAGATACGGCTCGGGGCGCGTGCCGAAGCTTCGGAGCAACAGCGACAGCCTGCGGAGGAAAATAAAACTCGCCGGGCAACCGCTGTTTGAAGTTGTAGGTTAGCTCTTCTTCAGGAGCGGCAGGCCGGTGCGATCGTTCTCAACGACCTTGTACCCGGTAGGCAGGCTGGGAAGGGCGTTGGGGCCCGCCTTGCCGGCGAAGTAGTAGATCGTCTGCTTCTGGCCGCCTTTGAGCGTGACGTTCTTGGAATGCAGGTAGTAGGTCTTCCCGGACTTCTTGCTGACGGTGCTGAACGGCATGTAACCCTCCTCTGAACGCTCCTCTAATCGAGGTCTTGAACCGATTCAATTCATGAAAATCGTAGCATAAGCGTCCACACCTGTAAATAGGGAGGGCGACAGAAGGCCCGGACGAGAGGAAAGCTGCTGGCCTAGACCAGGAGGGAGACCGGGCTTTCCATGAGGGTGCGGAGGGTGGCGAGGAAGTCCGCCCCTTGGGCGCCATCGGCGACGCGGTGGTCTATGGAGAGGGTGACGCGCATCATATCGGCGATGGCGACCTGCCCATCCTTGACGATAGGCTCCTTCACCACCGAGCCGACGGCCAGGGCGGCGACCTGGGGCGGCGTGATGATGGCGCTGAAGCTCTCGATGTTGTACATGCCCAGGTTCGTGATGTTGAAGGTGGCGGCGCCGAACTCCTGGGCGGTGAGCTTGTTGGCGCGGGCGCGCTCCACAAGGCCCTTGCTCTCGCGGGCGATCTGCGCGAGGGACTTCTGGTCCGTGTCCGCGATGCCGGGAGCGACGAGGCCATCCGGCAGGGCGACGGCGATGCCCACGCTGATGTGTTGGTGGACCTGGATGCCTCCCTCCACAAACATCGAGTTGAAGTACGTATGCTTCGTGATGGCAATGGCGACGCCGCGTACCAGGAGATCGTTGACGCTGACCTTCACCTGTCCTTCCCAGAGCTTGTTGACCTGCTCGCGGAGCTTCATGGCCTCCGTCATATTGATGGCGGCGGTGACGTAGAAGTGGGGGATCTCCGTCTTGCTGCGGGACATGTTGCGGGCGATGGCATGCCGCATGCGGGAGAGCGGTACGAAGGCGCCTCGGGCGGGCTGGCCCGCTTTGGGGGCTTGGGGCGCAGGCGCGGGAGGGGTTGCAGACGCCGGGAGCGCCGCGACCGGCTGGGAGGCGGGCGCAGGAAGCGCGGCGGGAGGAGCCTTCGCGGCCTGGGAGGCGTGGGCGATGACGTCCTCACGGGTGACGCGTCCGCCGGGGCCGGTGCCGGGGACCTTCGCGATGTCTATGCCGCGGTCCTCCGCCTCTTTGCGCGCCAGTGGGGACGACTTCACGCGCTCGCCGGGCTCGGCGGGGCGGGCGGGCGCGGCGACAGCGGCCGGGGCAGGAGCGGGCGCGACGGGCTTGGGCGCAGGGGGCGGAGCCGCCTTGGGAGCGGTGGAAGGCGCGGCGACGGCGGGGACTTCCACCTTCTCGCCGGGAGCGCCGAGATAGCCGATGACTTGGCCGACGGGCACAGTGACGCCCTCGGCGACAACCTGCTTGGCGATGACGCCCGAATCGAAGGCCTCAATCTCAACGACGGCCTTATCGGTCTCGATCTCGGCGATGTTTTCGCCTTTGCGGACGGCTTCGCCCTCTTTCTTCAGCCAGCGGACGAGGGTCCCTTCCTTCATATCGAAGCCCATCTGGGGCATGATGATTTCGCTTGCCATCGGGTTGCTCCTCTCAGGCCGTTCGGTTAGACGAGAGATTTCACCGCGTCAATGATGTCCTTGGGCGTTGGGAAGGACATCTGCTCAAGCTCTTTATTGTAGGGCGTCGGCACGTCCTTGCCGGAGATGCGCAGGACCGGGGCGTCCAGGTCGTCGAAGGCGTGCTCCATGATGCCGGCCGTGACCTCGCCGCCGAAGCCGCCGAACTTGGGCATCTCTTCCACGATGATGGCGCGGTGGGTCTTGCGGATGGAGGCGAGCACGGTTTCCATATCCAGTGGGCGCAGGGAGCGCAGGTCCACGATCTCCGCCTCGATGCCGTCCTTGGCGAGGGCCTGGGCTGCGGCCAGGGCCGTTTGGGTCATGCGGAGATAGGAGACGATGGTGATGTCCTTGCCCTGGCGCTTCACATCGGCCTTGCCGAATGGGATGGCGTAGTCGCCCTCGGGAACGGGGCCTTTGACGCCGTAGAGCAGCGAGTGCTCCACAAAGATGACGGTGTTGTGGTCCTTGAGCGCCGTCTTGAGGAGGCCGCGGGCATCGGCGGGCGTGGCGGGCGCGACAACCTTCAAGCCGGGGACGGAGGCATAGAAGCCCTCGAAGCTCTGGGAGTGCGTGGCCGCGAGCTGGTTGCCGCCGCCGCTGACGGTGCGGATGACCAAGGGGACGCTGATCTGCCCGCCGGACATGTAGTGGATCTTGGCGGCGATGTTGATGATCTGGTCGCAAGCCAGGAGGCTGAAGTTGATGGTCATGATCTCCACGATGGGTCGCAGGCCGCGCATGGCGGCGCCGATGCCCGCGCCGACGAGGACGGATTCGGCGATGGGCGAATCCTTGATGCGCTTTTCGCCGAATTCGGCCATCAATCCCTTGGTGACGCCGTAGGCGCCGCCGTAGGCGCCGATGTCTTCGCCCATGATGAAGACGCGCTCGTCCTGCTGGAGGGCCTCGCGGAGGGTCGTGCGGATAGCGTCGCGATAGGTCAAGTCAGGCATGGGCGCTACTCCTTGTAGATATCGTCATAGATCGCCTCCGGCGCCAGGGGCGGGCTGGCATCGGCGAACTGGACGGCCTCGGCCATCTCGTCCTCCACGCTCTTCTCCACGTCCGCGATCATCTTGGGGGTGACAAGGCCGCTCAGCTCCATCTCGCGCCGGAAGTTGGCGATGGGATCTTTGCGCTTCCACAGTTCTTCCTCTTCCTTGTTGCGATAGGCCACCGGGTCGGCCATGGAGTGGCCACGGAAGCGGTAGCACATCGCTTCCAGGAAGAAGGGGCCCTTGCCGGAGCGGACGTAGTCTATGGCGCGCTGGGAGGCATCGCGCATGGCCAGGAGGTCCATGCCGTCCACCTTTTCGCTGGGGATGCGGAAGGCATCGGCCAGGTGGAAGATCTCGGTGCCGGCGTGGGCGCGCTCCACTCGGGTGCCCATGCCGAAGCCGTTGTTCTCCAGGAGGAAGAGGACGGGAAGCTTCCAGAGGGAGGCGAGGTTGAAGGACTCATGGAACTCGCCCTGGTTCACCGCGCCATCGCCGAAGATGCAGAGGCAGACGGAGTTCGTCTTCAGGTAGTTGCTGGCGAGGCCGATGCCGGTGGCGACGGGCATCATGCCGCCAACGATGGCATAGCCGCCCAGGAAGCCTTTGGAGTCATCGAAGAGGTGCATGGAGCCGCCCTTGCCCTTGCTGGTGCCGCCGGAGCGGCCGAAGAGCTCGGCCATGAGGCGCTTGGTGTCCAGGCCGCGGGCGATGGCGTGGCCGTGCTCCCGGTAGTGGGAGACGATGGTGTCCTGCGGCTGGAGCAGGGGGATCATGCCGGTGGCGACGGCCTCTTCGCCGATATAGAGGTGGAGGAAGCCGCCGATCTTGGCGCGGCCGTACATCTCGGCGCACTTCTCTTCGAAGCGGCGGATGAGCACCATCTTGCGATAGAGCTCCAGCGCCACTTCTTTCGCTATCCACATTTCCTTCAGGGTCATGGACATCTCATCCTCGATTCTTCCCTTTGGCAGGTCGCAGCCGGGGCTTCGCCAACCCCGGTGGGCCTTCCCGCGGGGATCGTCACATATCTATCGCTTCGCCGTAGGCGCCGAGGCTCGCTTCTTTGATCGCCTCGGAGAGCGTGGGATGGGCGTGAACGGTCTTCCCTATCTCTAACGCGGTTCCCTCCAGCATCTTGGTTATCGAGATCTCGGCCAGCATCTCCGTCACGTCATGGCCCACCAGGTGCGCGCCGATGATCTCGCCGGTCTTGGCGGCGACGACGAGCTTCACAAAGCCATCGCTTGCGCCGATGGCCGTGGCTTTGCCGTTGGCCATGAAGGGGAACTTTCCGACCTTCACATCGTACCCTTTTTCCTTGGCTGCCTTCTCCGTCAGCCCCATGCTGGCGACCTGGGGCTGGCAATAGGTGGCACGCGGCATATCGCTGTAGGCCAGGGGGCGCACGGGCCTGCCGGCGATGGCCTCGGCGGCCTGGACGCCCTGGGCGGAGGCGACGTGGGCGAGGAGGAGCTTGCCCGTCACATCGCCGATGGCGTAGATGCCAGGGACGTTGGTGGCCATGCGGTCGTTGATGGCGATGTAGCCCTTCGTCGTCTGCACGCCGAGGGGCTCCAGGCCAAGGCCATCGCTGTTGGGCTTGACGCCCACGCCCAGGAGGACCTTTTCGCAGTCAACCGTTCCGCCCTCCTGGGCCGGGCCCAGGGTCAGCTGCATGAGGCCGTTCCTGGCCTCCGCCTTCTCCACGGTGAAGCCTGCCTTGACGCCGATGCCCATCTTGGCAAAGGCGCGCTCCAGCTCCCGGCTGACCTCTTCGTCCTCATTCGGCACCAGATGGGGCAGCATCTCAATGACGGTGACCTCCGCGCCATAGGAGCGGTAGAAGTAGGCCATCTCGCAGCCGATGGCGCCGCCGCCGACGATGGCGATGGACTTGGGCGTCTGGCGCAGCTCCAAGGCCTCGCGGGCGGTGATGATGGTTTTGCCATCGCGCACAAGGCCGGGGAGATCGCGGGCCTGAGCGCCGGTGGCGATGATGACGTTCTTTGCAGTGAGCGTCCGGCCGGCGGCGTCAACCGCCACCTTGTTCGCCGCCGCGAGTCGCGCCCCGCCTTTGACTACGTCTATCTTGTTCTTCCGCATGAGGAAACCGACGCCTTTGACGCGCGTCTCAACGACCTTCCGGCTGCGGTCTATCGCGGAGGCGATATCGAACTGGAGGTTCTGGAGGGTGATGCCGTACTGGGCGGCGTTGCGCACCAGGTTCACCACCTCGGCGTTGCGAAGGAGGGCCTTGCTGGGAATGCAGCCCCAGTTGAGGCAGACACCGCCCATCTCCTCTTTTTCGACGACGGCGACTTTCATGCCGAGCTGGGAGGCGCGGATCGCGGCGGTGTAGCCGCCGGGGCCGCCGCCGATGACCACTAGATCGTAGGTGGCGTCCATTGGCTCGCTCAGGCTATGGCCGCCGCGGACTCGGCATGCTCATGGGCATGATAGGAGCTGCGCACCAAGGGGCCGGACTCGACGTGCTTAAAGCCCATCGCCAGGCCCCGGCTCTTGAGCGAGGCGAACTGGTCAGGAGCCAAGAAGCGTGCGACGGGGATATGCTTATCGGACGGGCGCAGGTACTGGCCGAGGGTGAGGATATCGCAGTCCGCCTCGCGGAGGTCGGCCATCGTCTCGAGCACTTGGTCGTCGGTCTCGCCCATGCCCAGGATGATGCCAGACTTGGTAGTCATGGTGGGGCGGTGGCGCTTTACATCCGCCAGTAGCCGAATAGAGCGGTCGTAGGAGCCCTTTGGGCGCACGCGCTTGAAGAGGCCTGCAACGGTTTCGATGTTGTGGTTGAGGACATCGGGAGAAGCATCCAGGACGGTGAGAAGGTCGCGCTCGACGCCCATGAAATCGGGGATGAGGACCTCCACCTTGCAGGCAGGGTTGAGGGCGCGAATCTCGGCGATGGTGGCGGCGAAGATGGCGGCGCCGCCATCGGGAAGGTCGTCGCGGTTGGGCGAGGTGACGACGGCGTAGCGGAGGGCCATGGCTTTTGCGGCTTCGGCGACGCGGCGCGGCTCGGCGGGGTCAACCGGGTTGGGGCGGCCGGTGGTGACGTTGCAGTAGGCGCAGCGGCGGGTGCAGATCTCGCCGAGAATCATGAAGGTAGCGGTGCCGTACTCCCAGCATTCGCCGATGTTGGGGCAGCGGGCCTCCTCGCAGATGGTGTGGAGGCCCTGCAGGCGCATCAGGGCTTTCAGCCGGAGATAGTTGGGGCCGCCTGGGAACTTGACCTTGAACCAGGGGGGCAGCCTTCGCTCGGCAAGCATCAGCGGTTCGCTCCTCTCTGGTGACGACAATCCAGTATACCATCCGGCTTCTGTTGGCCGTCACGCGATACCTCGTGTTGCAAGGCATGCGGAGGGGAGGGATTTCGGAGACCTCACGCTGGCCCTCTCTTTGCTCATAGGAATAAGCACAAGCGATCAGAATGGCTCTCCCGGACGCTTCCCGAGTTGCAATTGGGAAGCTGGGAGAGGGCAGGGGCGCGGCGAGTGCGCCCGATAGGGAGGGCTGGCCTCTCCGATAGAAATCGTAGCCCTGGGGGAAGGCCAGCCCCTACTGGAGACGTGGGAGGGTTGTGTGCAACCTACAGGAGAGGGGGCGACCCTCGGGATGCTCGGTGTGGAGCGGACGGAGGAGAGACGGGCTAGCCGCGCATCTGGATGAATTTGATAAGGGTGGGATGGACGCGCTGGATCTCGTCGCGGGCCTGGAGGGCGATCTCGCGGATGGTGTAGTGGGCCTGGGGGGAGCCGCGAAGCTTGATGAGGTGGTAGGCCTCGCGGAGGTTGAACTTGGCGATGAGACGGCGCTGGTGGGCGTGGGTGAGCACGTAGGCAGAGGCCGCGGGAACTGCGCCGTCGATCGCGCGGAAGGCCATGGCGGAGACTTCCATCGCCTCATCGAAGAGATGCTGGGCCTTGGCGTCGCGCACCAGAGTCGGAACGATGTAGCCGCGATAGGGAGTGAAGGGCTGCTCGATATAGGTCTGCATGCGGTGGCGCTTGTATTCGCGGTAGGCGCCGTAGTCCATCTCCAGCTCGAAGGTGTAGTCCACCATCTCGAGCTCGCGGAGGGGCGCATCGTGCGGGCCGAGCTTAGAGAGCGCGGCTTCGACGTAGGGGACGCGGCCGTGGCCGAGGTCATTGGCCTTGCGCCAGGCATCGTCGTAGCTTTCGCCCGACCAGTGGAAGAGGACCGCGGCGATGATCTTCTGTCCGGCCTGGTTATCGTAGTGCTTGAGCTTCGCGCTGACGCGGCCCTCTTGGATGGCGGCCTCTCTGCCGCGCTCGCCGATCATCTTCTGCAGACTCCGCCGCGTCTCGGCGATGTAGGCATTGTAGTCGGCGTATTTCACCAGGGTGGGCGCGATGGCCTTGCCCTGGACCTTCATGCGCTCGCCGAGCTCCCGCGTCTCCGCCAGGTCAGATGAGAGGAGCTTGGTGATGGCGTGCTCCAGGATGCGGGCGTTGGCGGTGACGCCGACGTTGGTGAGGGTGGAGGCGGGGAGGACGAAGCGGCAGTGGTCGGTGGCGATGCGGCGAAGTCGGAGGGTGTAGGCGCCGGGCTTTTCGCCTTCCTTCTGGGGGTGCTGGCTCTTCAGCCAAGCCATCGTCTTCTCGAGGAGCTCATGGTAGAGATCGAACAGGCGCTGGTTGGCATGGACGTAGGTCTGTTCGAGACGGTGGCCGCGGAGCTCGGCGGGGATGTGGAAGCTGCCGCGATCTATCACCTGATAGCGGGAGGACTTCTCCGTGTAGGAGGCGAGTCGCGCATCTTCGAGATCGTCGGCGGCGAGGCGGGAGATGTCTTCGCAGGCCATGTGGATGACGGCGTGCTCTGCGACGGAGGCGTGGCCGTAGTTGAGGACCCACTTCTCATTGAAGTCGGCGGCCTTAGCCTCGGAGACGACGTCCTTGATGACGTCGAATGGCTCCGGGGAGCGGGAGGTCATGGCGAAGGTGACGGCGATCTGCTCCTGGCTGAGGGCGCGCGGGTCCAGGGGGTAGACGCGCATCTGGGTCTGGCTGGGCTGTGCGGGGGGCTTGTGGGTGGTCATGGCGGGGGAGGCGTCGGGCACTGTGCCCATACAGGGAGCGGAGACGTTGGGGAGAATGGTACGCGGAGGGAGAAGAGGGAGTCAACTGGGTGACCCTTGAAGATGTTGTTACAATTCGGCGACACATACCACCTGTTTGCACATGCGAGGCACATATGCTGACCAAAGAAGCGCTTCCAAAATACCGGGAGTTCATGCAGCCGACACTCAAGGCGCTTCACGACCTTGGTGGCAGCGGTTCCATCCCTGAAATCAACGAAAAGGCCATCTCGTATATGGACTTGAGTTCGGGAATGCTGGCTGTTCCCCACGGGAATACTCAAACAACTGAGGTAGAGTACCGTCTCTATTGGGCTCGTACCTATCTGAAAATGGTTAGCCTAATCGGCAACTCTGAAAGAGGTATTTGGGCTTTGACGGCTAAGGGGAGAGCAACAAGGGAAATCGATTCGAAGCAGATAGTCAATGAAGTTAGGAAACTGCTTCAACGCCCCCGCCTGAAAGCTTCAGAAACTGCTCCATTGCCATCAGAAGAGGATAACGCTGAGGAAGAGAAAAGATGGAGTGATCTTCTCCTCGAGCGATTGCTGGCTATGCCTCCTGCTGCCTTTGAACGACTGTGTCAGAGAATTCTTCGTGAGGCTGGGTTCATACAAGTCGAAGTCACTGGGAGATCTGGCGACGGAGGAATAGATGGTCGAGGTGTGGTTCGTGTAGCTGGCCTCATCAGCTTTAATGTGCTTTTTCAATCAAAAAGGCATAAAGGGAGTCTCGGAGCAAATGTAGTCCGAGATTTCCGCGGGGCAATGATAGGTCGCGCTGATAAAGGTCTCCTCATCACAACAGGAACCTTCACTCCTGATGCCCTGAAAGAAGCAACCCGTGATGGCGCACCCCCAATAGACCTCATCGACGGAGAACAACTCACTCAAAAACTAAAGGAGCTCAACCTAGGCGTTCATTCCAAAATGGTTGAGGCTGTTGAAGTGGATTCAAAATGGTTCGACTCCATTTAAGTAAAAGTTAGAGTAAGTCTCCTCCCTCACCCCATCACCTCCTCCATTGCCTCCTCCATTGCCTTCACCGCATAGGCCAACTGTGCCTTCGTAATCGTCAGCGGGGGCGTGAGGGAGAGGACGCTGCCGTGGGCGCCGCCGGCGAGGAGGATGACGCCTTTGCGAAGCATGGCCTGCATGACGCGCGCGGCGGCTTCGGGGGCGGGCTCTTTGGCCGCGCGGTCCTTGACGAGCTCGATGCCGAGCATCAGTCCCATGCCGCGCACGTCGCCGATGAGGGGATGCTTGGCCTGCAAGCCCCGGAGCTCGCTCAGCAGCCAGTCGCCGGTGGCTTTGGCCTGGCGAGGGGCGTTGCGCCGCTGAAGCTCAGCGATGGAGGCGAGGGCGGCCGCGGCGGCGACGGGATGGCCGAGGAAGGTGCTTGCGTGGAGGGCTTCGGGGCCCTCATAGCGCCAGGCGTCCATGACGCTCGCCTTGCCGACGCATGCGGCGATGGGCATGCCCCCGGCCATGGCCTTGCCGAGGCAGAGGAGGTCGGGGACGACTTTGGCGTGCTGAACAGCGAACCACGCGCCGGTGCGCCCAAAGCCGGTGATCATCTCATCGGCGATGAGGAGCGCGCCGTGGCGGTCGCAGAGGGCGCGCAGGCCGGGAAGGAAGCCCGGCACGGGGATGATTTCGCCCTCGCGGCCCTGGATAGGCTCAACGATGACGGCGCCGATAGGGCCGACGTGCTCCGGAGGCGAAGCAAGCAGCTTTCCGACGTGCTGAAGGCAGCCTTCCAGGGAGAGGTGCGAGCGATAGGGGTCGGGGAAGGGCGCGCGGACGACGCCCTGGAAGAGCTGGTCCTGGAAGGGGGCTCGGAAATAGGGGCGGGAGGTGACGGCGAGGGCGCCGTAGCTCTGGCCGTGGAAGGCGCCATCGAAGGCGAGGATGCCGGTGCGCTTGGTGGCGAGAAGGGCCGTTTTGAGGGCCAGCTCGACGGCCTCGCTACCAGTGGTGCAGAGCATCACTTTGGCATTGGGGATGGGGACGAGCTTGGAGAGGCGCTCGACGAGCTGGACGCGGGCGTCGCTGGGATAGACGTCGCCGAGGGCGTGGAGGAGCTTGGCGGACTGTCGCTGGACGGCGGCGACGACCTTCCTATCGGCATGGCCGAGGTTCGCGACACCGAAGCCGCCGGTCATATCTATGTAGATATTGCCATCGGCGTCTTGGACGTTGGCGCCCTTGGCGCGGGTGTAGACGATGGGCGTCTGGCCGAGGTGGATCGTGGAGACGCCTGGGGACTCTCGGCGCGCGAGGGATCTCGCGAGTCGCCGCGAGTTGGGGCCGGGAGGAGGAGCGACGATGTTGGGGAGGAGGGAGCCGAAGGGAGGCATGGGAAGATTATAGATGGGGGAGGACGATGGTAGAATCGGGCGAGTCATAGAGGAGCGCGACATGACGACGTTTCTCTTTGTCCACGGCGCTTCGCACGGGGCATGGTGCTGGGACGAGGTGATGAAGCTGGTCGAAAAGGACCCGCGAGTGCGAGGGGCCATCGCGATCGACCTGGTGGGGCACGGCGCGCGGCTCAAGGAGAAGCCAGCCGAGGCGATCACGCTGGATGACTACATCGCGGACATCGCGCGGGCTGTGCGGGAGACGAGGACGCAAGACATCGTGCTGGTGGGGCATTCCATGGCGGGAGCGTCAATGCCCCAGGCGGCGGCGCAGGTGGCGACGCAGGTGAAGGGGCTGGTCTTCGTCGCCGCGCTGATCCCGAACGAGGGGACGACGGTGCGGCAGAACGTCGCGACGCGCCCTGAGGAACCGACGCGGACGGCGCAGGAGCTCTACCGGGCGATCTTCTGCAACGACATGGACGCGGAGACGGCCGACCGGCTGCTGGCGAGGCTGACGACGGAGCCGCAAGGGCCGATGGAGGAGATCGTGCGGCGGCCGCCGCTGCCGCCTTCGCTGAGGCGGGCCTATGTGCTGTTGACGCAGGACCGGGCGGTGATCCCCGAGCGGCAGCGGCTTTTCGCGGCGAACATCGGGGCGCAGGAGACGGTGGAGATCGAGGCGGGGCACGATGTGATGGTGAGCAAGCCCCAGGCGCTGGCCCAGGCGCTGCTGCGATTCGCGTAATCTATCTCCGGGACGCCGCGTTGCAGTCGCCCCCGGTATCGCTATAATTGACGCGACCATCTTTATCTCCGATTCCCTTTTAGAAAGCAAGCGAGCGACGAACCGCATGCCACCACAAGCGCTCGAGGGCCTTCGCATCCTCGATGTCACCCAACTCATCGCGGGGCCGTACGCGACGAAGCTCCTTGCCGATTACGGCGCGGAGGTCATCAAGATCGAGCGGCCCGGCACGGGAGACGTCACCCGGCAGAAGGGGCCGTTCCTCCATGACGAGCCGCACCCGGAGAAGAGCGGGCTCTTCCTGCACTTGAACGCCGGGAAGCGCGGCGTCACGCTCGACCTGAAATCGGCGACGGGGCGGAAGCTCTTCCTCCAGCTCGCGAAGTCGGCCGAGGTGGTGGTGGAGAGCTTCGCGCCGGGGACGATGGAGTCCTTCGGCCTTGGGTACGAGGCGCTGAAGGCGGTCAACACGCGCATTATCGTGACCTCCATCTCGAACTTCGGACAGAGCGGGCCGTACCGCGATTACAAGATCTCCGAGATCATCGCCTACGCCATGGGCGGGCCGATGCACGAGACGGGCCTGCCGGAGCGCGAGCCGATGAAACTGGGCGGCAGCGTTATCCAGTTCCAGACGGGCGCGGCGGCGGCGACGGCGACGGCGATGGCGGTCTGGAACGCCGAGGTGAACGGCCACGGCGACCACTTGGACCTTTCGCTCTTCCGCACGCAGGCCTCGTCGCAGGACCGCCGGACCACGATGCTGGTGGGCGCGCAATACACCGGGGAGAACGGCGACCGCCGGCCGCCTGGCGTCAGCACGGCCAACGGCATCCGGCCGTGCGCCGACGGCTACATCGCCATCATGGGCGCCTCCAACCGCTTCGCGGGCGTGGTGCGCATGATGGGGCAGCCGGAGCTGCTGACGGACCCGCGGTTCGATACGGTGGTGAAGCTGTCCATGCCGGACACATCTGAGGAGTTCGATATCCACTACATCCCGTTCCTGATGCAGTACACCAAGCGCGAGCTGTTCATGATGGCGCAGAAGAACGGCCTGCCCTCCGGCCCGATCTTCACTGCGGAGGACCTCTACACCGAGCCGCACATCCGCGAGCGCGGCTTTTGGGCAAAGATGCGCCATCCCGTCGTCGGGGAGATCACGCAGCCGGGACGCCCGTTCATCATGAACGCGACGCCCTGGAGGAAGCCCGAACCGGCGCCGATACTGGGACAACACAACGCGGAAATCCTGGGAGGCCTGGGCTATTCAGCCCGGGACCTTTCACGGCTGCACAGCCTGGGGGTCATCTAGCGCCATGACGCGGCTCCCGCTGGAAGGCATGCGCATCCTAGACCTGACGGCAGTGTGGGCGGGCCCTCACTGCACGATGCTTCTGTGCGATTGGGGCGCGGAAGTGCTCCGCGTGGAATCCACTCAGGTCTACCAGCCGAACACGCGCGGGCATATGGCCAAGGTGCCGCAGGACCTGCCGCGCATCCGGAAGGGCTGGGGCTCCATGTACCCGGACTGGACGCCGGGCGCGCGGCCGTGGAACCGCTATCCGGTCTTCCAGAGCCATGCGCGGAACAAGCTCAGCATGACGGTGGACCTGCGCCGCGCCGAGGGCTATGAGATCTTCATGGAATTGCTGAAGACGGCGGACGCGGTCATCGAGAATAACGTGCCGGAGACGATCGAGAAGCTGCACGTGACGTACGAGGAGCTCGTGAAGGTGCGGCCGGACCTGGTGATGCTGCGCATGCCAGCCTACGGCCTCAGCGGACCGTACAAGAACTTCCGCTCCTTCGGCATGCAGCTGGAAGGGACGACGGGGCATACCTGGATACGCGGCTACACGGACATGGACGCCTCCATGCGGGACGATACGTTCTTCGGAGACGCGGCGGCAGGCATGGTCGGGGCCTACGCGGCGCTGCTGGCGCTGCGGCACCGCCGCCGCACGGGCCAGGGGCAGCTGGTGGAGCTGGCGCAGGCGGAGAACTTCATCCCGTACCTGGGCGAAGCGGTGATGGACTACATCATGAACCGCCGGGTGCACGCCACCCTGGGGAACCGCCATCCCACGTGCGCGCCGCAGGGCGTCTACCGCTGCAAGGGGCTTGAAGAGTGGCTGACGGTCACCGTGAACAACGACGGCGAATGGCGCGCCTTCTGCGAGGTCATCGGGCGGTCAGACCTGCTGACGGACCCGCGCTTCGCCACGGCCATCGCGCGCTACAAGCACCAGGACGAGTTGGACGCGCAGATCGAGCTGTGGACGCAGGTGCGCACGGCCTGGGAGGCGGCGCAGGCGCTCCAGGCGAAGGGCGTTCCCGCGGGGCCGGTGCTGAAGGACCTGGAGCTTGTGGCCGACCCGCAGATGGCGTCGCTGGACTATTTCAAGGAGCTGACGCACGTGGACGCGGGGACGCACAAGTACCCAGGGCTGATGTGGTCGGCGGCGGAGACGCCGAACGAGCTGCGGACGCCGCCGTGCCGCCTGGGGGAGCACAACCCCTACGTCTATAAAGAGCTGCTCGCGAAGAGCGACGATGAGTACCGGGTGCTGGAGGAGACGGGGCACATCGGGATGGACTACGCGCCGCACGTGCCGTAAGCTTGGACAGACAGTCCACCCTCACCTCTCGGGAAGCATCGGGGCCGAGTATACGGCCTGCGGACAAGTGCTTCTCGAGTTCCTCTCCCCTAGCCTTTCCGAAGAAAGAGCGTAGGGAGAAGAACAAAGCGGACGCGGGCGAACAGAGGGCAAGGGAGGAAGCGATGTCACAGCAACGGTATGAGCGGGAGATCGAGGAGATCGTCGGCAAGACGAAGCTGCGCCCCCGCGTGACGTTGGGTCAGCGCATCCGTGGCTTCCTCTCGCGCTTCAACGTCGGCGGCGGGAGGCTCTTGAAGCCGACGACGCTGGGGCTGGCGGGAGTCATCCTGCTCATCGTTGGGCTTATCAGGGGGTCCATGTGGACCATCATCGCCGGAGTCGTGCTGATGCTTGCCGCCTACCTGCTCTCCATCATGCGAAGCAAGGGAACATTCAAGCAGGAGACGGGCTACGAGAAGACATGGCGCGGGCGGAAACTAGACGATAGATAGGTTCAGGGTACAGGGAGCAGGGTTCAGAGTTCGCAGAAGAGATTAGCCTGCGATCTCCTCTATGCGGTCAACGGCAGCGTCCAGGATGGCCTGCGAATCGGGCTTCTTCACCTTAGGCCTCAAGGCGCGAAGCTCTTTCACGATATCGAGGCACATCTTCTTCCACTCGGCGTAGGTCTGCTTCTCCGGCATCTCGACGCCGGACGCCTTGACCGTCTGGCGGCTTACGCTCGCCTGTTTGCGGCGCGGGTCGGCGAGCTCCAGCATATCGGCGAGGTGGACGAGCCCCTCTTCGAAATGCTCGGGGTCATCGGCGGGAAAGTCAAAGGTTGGTTTCTGCATGGGATCCCTACCCGGCTATCTGTTCAACGTCCGTGAGTACAGGTTCACGGACGTAATCCCCCTCTCCTCTCGCGTTCGCGAGTTCCTCTCCCATCGAGGGAGAGGAGGTGCTGTGCCTAGGCGCACTGTCAAAATCGCTCTCTGTGTGTAGTCTATCACGCCTCCGTTCGGTAGAGGGCAAAGGGGATGTGGCCGGGTAGCATCTCGAGGCGCTTCACGGCCGTCTTCACCGCGATGGCGCTCTGGTCGCAGCCGAGCCAGCGCCTGCCGCTCTGCTCCGCCGCCAACAGGGTGGTGCCGGAGCCGCAGAAGAGATCGGCGACTAGATCGCCGGGGTTCGTGCACGATTCGATGATGCGCGAGAGGAGCGCCAAGGGCTTCTGCGTGGGATAGCCGGTGCGCTCGGCCATGGGGGCGTGCATCATATCGGGAACGTCATCCCACACATCTCCGACGAGCTTTGGGACGAGCAGATGGCCGTTCTCGGCCTCGATGAAATACTTGATGCGGAGACTGCCCGTCCTGGTGCGGTGGACACGTCCCTTGCTATCAAGTGCGGCGACGCTCTCGTCGGTGTAGTCGCCTCGGGGAGAAGTCTTGAACCAGCGGCCCTGAGCGTCCTTGCGGATGCCGATACTTGGCGCTTCAGCCAGCGGCACGCGCTCGATGCGATGGGCCTTGCGGAAGGGCGCGGCGGGCGACTTGGCGTAGTAGAGGAGCAGGTCGTAGTTCCTTGGGAACTGGCCGGAAACGGCCTTTGCGCCGCGGCCGCCGTAGTGCCAGACGACCATGTTACGGAAGTTCTCGCGGCCGAAGATCTCATCGAGAATCAGGCGCGCGTGATGGCCTGCGCGCCAGTCTATGTGAAGCCAGAGGCTGCCCGTTTGCGCCAGGAGCTTGTGCGCCAGGACTAGGCGCTCATAGAGCATCTGGAGGTAGCCCGCCAGGCCGCGGCCCCAGGTATCGGCATAGGCCTTGGGGGAAGCGCCGTGGCGCTTGCCGTTGAGGTGGAAGCCTTCGCCGGTGGCGAATGGCGGGTCGAGGTAGATCAGGTCTACCGCGCCGGTGAAGTCGCGGGCGAGGGCGCGCAACGCGGCGAGGTTATCGCCGTGGATGAGCCTGTTGGCCCAAGCGGCCTTCGCATCGCCATGGTGCTCGACGAGGCGGAGGGAGGCAGTGGCCTTCGCGGGCGGGCGCTTGCCGGGCCACCGGAGTTGCGGGTCGCGGATAGGCATATGGCGAATTATAGGGGAACGGGAGAGGGGGGAGGCCTCCCTCCCAACAATAATCATCGGATTTCTCTCCCTCACCTCTCGGGAAGCATCGGAACGCTTCTCGAGTTCCTCTCCCCGACGGTTCTTCTGAGGGAACCTCGGGAGAGGAACAGCAGGCACACCCTACGATTTAATATGCCGCCCGCCACATCTGAACTTGTAAGTCGCGAGAACGAGAATCCTGGACACAGTACTAGAGGTGTCATTCGATCAAGAAGCAGGAGTTGGTCTTGATGACGAGCCAGACGCCTTTGCCTGGGGCGATGCCGAGGCTCTTAACGGCACGTGGGGTGACTTCGACGCGGACGTCACGGCCGCAGTCCACGATGGCTTCGGCCTCGAAGCCCTTGCGGGCGACGGCGCGGACGACGCCCGCGATCGTGTTGCGCGCCGAGAGGCCGCTGGGGCGTTCGCCGGCGACGATAATATCGCCGGCGCGCAGGCCGATGCGGACGCGGGCGCCTTGGGAGAGCGGCGCGTAGGGGACTTCGAGTCGGAGGCCGCCCAGGTCGCAGGTGGTGACGCCTTCGGCCTGGGACGAGGAGAGGACAGTGCCTTCGAAGATATTCTCCACTCCGACGAGCCGGGAGACGGTCTCGGCGCCGGGGCGTTGGAGGACGGCGAGGGGCGAGCCCTGGGTGACGACACGTCCCCGCTCCAGGACGACGACGCGGTCGGCGAGGGCGAGGACTTCCGAGAGGTCGTGGGTCACCAGGACGACGGGGATCTGCATCCGGTCGCAGATGGCGCGCAACTCCTTGCGAAGGGCGCGGCGCAGGGATTCATCGAGGGCGGTGAACGGCTCATCGAGGAGCAGGAGGCGCGGCTCCCGGGCGAGGGCGCGGGCGATGGCGACGCGCTGTTGCTGGCCGCCGGAAAGCTCATCGGGATAGCGATGGGCGAAGTCGGCCATGCCCAACGTCTCGAGATGGCCCATGGCCTGGGACTCCGCATCGGGCGCGCCACCTAGAGGGTAGGCGACGTTCTTGAGGGCGGTGAGATGCGGGAAGAGCGCGTAGCTTTGAAAGACGTAGCCGATCTTGCGCGCGCGGGCCGGGACGTTGACCGCCTCCCGGCCGCCTCCGGCAAAGAGCGCCGTTCCGTCGATGGCAATCGTCCCCTTTGCAGGTGTGACAAGCCCGGCGATGGCGTTCAGCGTCGTCGTCTTCCCAGCGCCCGATGGGCCGAAAAGGGCGACGACTTCGCGGCCCGCCTCGAAGGCGACCTGCACGCGAAAGCCGTCGCGGCGCACATCAATGTCCACCGTCAAAGCGGTGCGCTGTGCCGTCGTCATGCCGCGCGCTCCTTGGGGGCCTTGCGCTTTCGTGGCGACTCGATACCGCGCACGAACCAGAGGCCCAGGAAGGCGAGGGCAGTCATCAGCAGGACCATCTGGTTCGCCGCGTCGCGCTGGCCGCTCTGCACGGCGTCATAAATGGCCAGGGGCATCGTCTGCGTCTTGCCGGGGATGCTGCCCGCTACCATGAGCGTCGCGCCGAACTCACCTAGGGCGCGCGCCGCGCCGAGGATGAGGCCCGCGAGGATGCCGCGCCGCGCCAGGGGAAGCGTCACGCGCCAGAAGAGACCGACTTCGGTGGAGCCGAGGGTGCGCGCGGCATTCTCCAGCGCCGGGTCCACATTGGCGATGGCGGCGCGGGCCGATTGCACCATGAGGGGCAGGCCCACGACGGCTGAGGCGACGGCGGCGGCCTGCCAGGTGAAGAGAAGCTCGATGTGGAGCCATTCGACGACGGGACTGCCGCTGCCGAGGGCGCGCAAGAGGTAATAGCCGACGACGCTTGGCGGAAGCACGAGCGGCAGAGCGACGAGGAGTTCCAGGAGAAGCTTGCCGCGGAAGCGCGCGCGGGCGAAGAGCCAGCCGAGGGCGAGGCCGAGGACGAGAATAATGACAGTGGCGACGGCGGTGACGCGCAGGGAGAGGAAAAAGGCGTCCCAAATCATCGCGGCTCCCCCGGGACCGAGAAGCCGTGGCTGCGAAGGATGGCGCGCCCTTCTTCGCTCGTCACGAAGCTCGCGAAGGCGCGCGCGGCCTGCTCGCGCTTCGAGCCGCTGACGACGGCGAGAGCCTGCTCGAGGGGCTTGTGCAAGCCGTCGGGAACGCGCACCCATCGGCCGTCGGAGCGCTGGGCGAGGGAGAGGGCGACGATGGCGGCGTCCACGTTGCCCGTCTCGGCGAACTGGAGGGCCTGCCGGATATTTTCGCCGTAGACGAGCTTGGGGCGCAGGCTTTCCCAAAGGCCGCTGGTCTCCATCGCCTCGCGCGCGGCGATGCCGTACGGCGCGTGCTCCGGGTTGGCGATGGCGATGCGTTGCACGCCGGGCTGGGCTAAGTCCTCCAAGCGCTCAAGTCGCAAATCGCTTGCCTTGCGCGTCCAGATAGCAAGGAAGCCCCTGGCGTAGAGGGCCTTTGTCCCCGGCACGAGCCTGCCCTTGCCCGTCAGGTCGTCTATCGCGCGCTGATCGGCGGCTGCGAAAAGGTCCACCGGCGCGCCGTGCTCGACCTGCTGGGCCAGCTGGCCCGTCGAGCCGAAGGTGAAGGTGACCTTCGTCCCCGTCTTCTCCTCGAAGCGCTTGCCCAGCTCTTGGAAGGCGAAGGTGAGGTCGGAGGCGGCGGCAACAGTGATGCCTTTGCCGCCGCCGGAGGAGGCGCAGAAGGCCGCGACGGCGGCAAAAAGCAAGCAACAGGCCAGAAGGCGAAGGTGAGGTCGTTTCAGAAGAGGGATCGCCACCCGGATACTCTAGCGGGGCGGCTGTGCCAAGGCATCGTTCAGAGTGCACAAAGAATGCTGTAGGATGGGTGCATGACTGAGGGTATTCCCCAACTGAAGAGCGCGCTGCAGCGGCTTGGCGGCCTGGAGGCGGTGAAGGGCCGGCTGGACCGCGTCCTGGAATCGGTGCGGGCCTATGACGCGAAGACGAACTCGGAGCTGGAGGCTACCCTGCGCGCGTGGGTGGAGCGCGGCGGGAGCATCGCGGAGACGGCGGACGCGCTCTTCCTCCACCGGAACAGCGTCCTCTACCGCATCCAGCGCATCGAAGAGCTATCGGGCATCGACCTGCGAGACCGCCAAACGCGCCAGGTGCTGTTGACGGCCTTCACCATCACGGACCCGCAGGCAACCGCGGGCAAGGAAGAGGCACCCCATGAAGACAAGCGGCAGAAACCGGCTTCCCGGAACGGTCACCGAGGTTAAAATCGAGGGGCTGATGGCCCAGATCGGCCTGAAGGTGGGCGAGAACCACGTGGTGGCGCTCATCAGCGCAGAGGCGGCGCGGGAGCTGAAGCTGAAGGTGGGCGACCGGGCGACGGCGCTCATCAAGGCGACGAGCGTGATGATCGTGAAGGACTGACCGTGCCTGACTTCAAAATCGTCTCCGACTTCAAGATGACGGGCGATCAGCCCCAGGCCGTCGAGAAGCTTGTCCAGGGGCTGAAGAACGGCTATCGCTACCAGACGCTGCTGGGCGTCACCGGCTCCGGCAAGACCTTCACCATGGCGAATATCGCGGCCCAGTCCAAGCGGCCGACACTGGTGATCGCCCACAACAAGACGCTGGCCGCCCAGCTCGCCACGGAGTTCAAGGAGTTCCTGCCGGAGAACGCCGTCGAGTATTTCGTCTCCTACTACGACTACTACCAGCCGGAGGCCTACATCGCGCGGACGGACACGTATATCGAGAAAGACGCCGATATCAACGAGGAGATAGACAAGCTGCGCCACGCCGCCACGCGCGCCCTCCTCACGCGCCGCGATGTCCTCATCGTCGCCTCCGTCTCCTGCATCTACGGCCTCGGCTCGCCGGAGGAGTACCAGGCCTTCCGCGTGCTGCTGCAGAAGGGGGCAGGCGCGCGGCGAGAGAAGATCATCCGGCAGCTCATTGACATGCAGTATGAGCGCAACGATGTAGACCCGACGCGCGGGCGCTTCCGCGTTCGCGGCGATACGCTGGAGATCCAGCCCGCCTACGAGGACCTGGCCCTGCGCATCCAGTTCTGGGGCGACGAGGTGGAGAAGATCACCGAGATTGATCCGGTGACGGGCGAGCTGCTGGGCGAGCGCGAGAGCATCGAGATCTACCCGGCGAAGCACTTCGTGACATCGCAGGAGAAGATGGACGCCGGGCTGAAGGGGATCGAGGCGGAGCTGGAAGAGCGGCTGAAGCAGCTGCGCGAGGGTGGCAAGGTGCTGGAGGCGGCGCGCCTGGAGCAGCGCACGCGCTTCGACCTGGAGATGCTGCGGGAGGCTGGCTACTGCTCCGGCATCGAGAACTATGCGCGCCACCTGGCGCGCCGCCCGGCGGGGAGCCGGCCTTCGACGCTCCTGGACTATTTCCCCGACGACTTCCTGATGTTCATTGACGAATCGCACATGACGGTGCCGCAGGTCCACGGCATGTACGGCGGCGACCGCTCGCGCAAATCGGTGCTGGTGGACTACGGCTTTCGCCTCCCTTCGGCGATGGACAACCGCCCGCTCAACTTCGAGGAGTTCGACGCCTCCATCAACCAGGTCGTCTTCGTCTCGGCGACGCCCGCCGCCTACGAGCTGAAGGTCAGCCAGCAAGTGGCGGAGCAGGTCATCCGCCCGACGGGACTGCTGGACCCGACGATCGAGGTAAAGAAGACCCACGGGCAGATAGACGACCTGCTGCACCGGATCAAGCTGCGCGTGGAGAAGAAGGAGCGCGCCCTGGTGACCACCCTCACCAAGCGCATGGCGGAGGAGCTTGCCGACTATCTGAAAGAGATGGGCATCAAGGTCCACTATCTCCATTCGGAGCAGGATGTGCTGGAGCGGAGCGAAGTCCTGCGCGACCTGCGCCTGGGCGTCTATGACGTGGTGGTGGGCATCAACCTGCTGCGCGAAGGGCTCGACCTTCCGGAAGTGAGCCTGGTCGCCATCCTGGACGCCGATAAAGAGGGCTATCTGCGGTCGGGCGCCTCCCTGATCCAGACGATCGGCCGGGCGGCGCGCCATGAGAACGGCCACGTCATCATGTACGCCGATACGAGAACGGCCTCGATGAAGCAGGCGCTAGACGAGACGAACCGCAGGCGCGCGATCCAGGACGCCTACAACAAGCAACACGGCATCACGCCCCAGGGCATCAAGAAGTCCATCAAAGACATCACGGAGCGGGTGCGGGCCATCGCCGAAGAGCAGACGCCGTATGTGGTCTCCAAGGAGATGCCGAAGGATGAGGTGGCGCGGGCCATCAAGGACCTGGAGAAGCGGATGAAAGAGGCCTCCTCCAACCTGGAGTTCGAGAAGGCGGCGGCCCTGCGCGACCAGGTGATTGACCTGCGGAAGGTGCTGGCGCTGGACCTGGACTCGCACGTCACGGAGAAGGGCGAGCGCTTCAGCAAGACGGAGGAGACGCCGGGTGTCTACGAGACGCGCCCGCCCGCCAAGGTGCGCGGGAGAAGGCGGAAGGGCTGGTAGCCCCTACCGCCCGCCGCCGAGCTGCCGCATGAAGCTATCGGTCATGTGCTTCGTGCGGCCGGACTGCAGGCGCTTCATCATCTTCCGCATCTCCTCATACTGCGTGAGGAGGCGGTTCACTTCGGCGGGTGTGGTGCCGCTGCCCATGGCGATGCGCTTGCGGCGGCTGCCGTTGATGATTTCGGGCTTGCGCCGCTCCCGCTTCGTCATCGAAAGGATGATGGCCTCAACCCGCGCCATCGCCTTGTCATCCACGTTGGCCGTCGGCATCTTCTTGGAGAGCATGGACATGCCGGGGATCATGCCCAGGACGTTGCCGATGGATCCCATCTTCTTGATCGTCTTGAACTGCTCCAGCATGTCCTCCATATCGAACTCCGCCTTGCGGAACTTCTTTTCGATCTCCTTGGCCTTCTTCTCGTCAATGCCCTCCTGGGCCTTCTCGATGAGGGTGGCCATATCGCCCATGCCGAGGATGCGCTGGGCGAGCCGGTCCGGGTGGTAGGGCTCCAGGGCGTCCACCTTCTCGCCCATGCCGATGAACTTGATGGGAACGCCGGTGACGCTGGAGACGGAGAGGGCCGCGCCGCCTCGGGCATCGCCGTCCAGCTTGGTGAGCACCAGGCCGGTGAGGCTCACCTTCTTGTGGAACTCCTCGGCGGCGCGAACGGCGTCCTGGCCCGTCATGGCGTCCACCACCAGGAGCGATTCGTGGGGGTGCAGCCTCTCCTTGATGCGGCCCAGCTCGCCCATCATCTCTTCGTCTATATGGAGGCGTCCCGCGGTGTCCAGAATCATCCAGTTGGCGCCGGTCTCCTTGGCCCGCTGGAGGGCGTGCTCGCAGACCTTGTCGCCTGGGGTGCCGGTGCCCTCTTCGTAGACAGGTACGTCAATCTGCTTGCCTAGGGTGACGAGCTGCTGGACGGCCGCAGGGCGCTTCACATCGGCCGCGACGAGGAGCGGCTTATTGCCGCCTCGTTTCAGGTAGAGTGCCAATTTTGCAGTTGCTGTCGTTTTGCCGGCGCCCTGGAGGCCCACCATCATGACGATGGTCGGCGGCTGGCTGGCGGCGCTGAGCCGCTTCTGGGCTCCGCCCAGGATAGCGGTCAGCTCCTCCTGGACGATGCCCATGACGGCCTGGGCGGGCGTCATGCTCTCCAGGACGGCGGGCTGCATGGCCCGCTCCTTCACCTTCGCGATGAAGTCGCGGGCGACCTTGAAGTTGACGTCGGCCTCGAGGAGGGCGACACGCACCTCGCGGAGAGCTTCGTCTATCTCCTTCTCCGTGAGGCGGCCCTTGCCGCCGAGGCGCTTGAAGACGCCGGTCAGTTTATCGGTGAGCGCTTCGAACATAGGTGTCGCCCGGCAGTCGGGCGACACCTCTATTCTATCGCAAGCTTCGGCGGAGGCCATCCGCCCGAGGTGGGCCTGGCGGGTTAGCGAATCTCCTATGCTACAATCTCGCTGCCTCCTGGATCCGGCCGCGACACAGGCAAAAGGCCCCCTCCACGTGATTCCCCTCACCCTGCGCCTCCGCAACTTCATGTGCTACCGGGACAACGTCCCACCTCTGTACTTGGAGGGCGTGCACATCGCCTGCTTGTGCGGCGAAAACGGCGCTGGGAAGTCCTCGTTGCTGGACGCGATGACCTGGGCGCTCTGGGGCCAGGCGCGCGCGAAATCGGACGACGACCTCATCTACATCGGAAAGGATGAGATGGAGGTTGACCTGGAGTTCCACGCAGCGGAGTCCAAGTACCGGGTCATCCGCAAGCGGGAGCGGGCCGTGGGCAAGCGCGCAGGAAAGTCCATCCTCGAGTTGCAGCTCTTCAGCGGCAATGCGTGGCAGGCGATGAGCGGCAGCGGCATCCGCGAGACGCAGGCCAAGATCGTCGCCCTCCTGCACCTGGACTATGAGACCTTCATCAACAGCGCCTTCCTGGTCCAGGGCCGCGCCGATGAGTTCACGAACCAGCCGCCGGATAAGCGCAAGGAAGTCCTTGCCCAGATCCTCAACCTCAGCTACTACGAATCGCTCGCAGAGAAGGCGCGTGAGAGCGCCCGCCGGCGGGAAGGCCTGCGCTTCAGCTTGGAGCAAACCATAGCTGAGATGAGCGCGCAGGTCGCGGGGCGCGCAGAGCTGGCGCGGCAGCTCGAAGAGAGCCGCGCCAAGGTGGGCGAACAGGCCGCGCTCTTGGAAGGCCTGGAGGCTTCGCTCCAGCAGGCGCGCCGGGAGAAGCAGGCGCTTGAGTTGAAGCGCGCCCGTGCTGAAGAGACGCGGCAGATGCTCAAGGGCGTCGAAGAGTCGCTGGCGCGGCTGGCGCGTCGCCGGGAGCAGACACAGCGGACGGTGGAGAGCTACCAGGCCACGCTGAAAGAGGCCCAGGCCATCGAAGAGGGCTTCACCTGGCTGCAAAGCGCCGAAAAGGAAGTCGCGGCGCTCGATGTCGCCGCGCGAACGTACCTGGAGCTGACGCAGCGGCGCGCTTCATTGGAGTCGGCGATCGAGCGGGCGAAGGCGGAGCTGACCGCCAACAGGCGAGTCGCCGCCGCGCAGGTCAAAGAGTTGGAGGCGCGCGCCGCCGAAGGCGAAAAGGCGGCAGGCCGGTTGCCCGCCATCGAGCAGGCGCTTGCCAAGCTCCACGACCTCCAGGAGCAGATCGCCGCGAAGCGCGCCGAGGCCGAAGCGGCGGCGGAGCAGGCCGCCGAGCTTCGCGCGGCCAACGCGAAGCTCAAAGAGGAGATGGTGGAGATCAAGGGTAAGATGGACCAGGTGAAGCAGGGCAAGGGCCAATGCCCCCTCTGCCTGACGGACCTGAGCGAAGACCGCTGCGCGAACGTTCTCCAGACGTATGAGCAGCTCGGCAAGGCCAAGCGCGCTCAGTATGACGCCAACGAATCGTCGCTGAAAGCGAAGCAGCAGGCGTCGCAAGCGGCGCAGAAGGCGATCCAAGAGTTCGAGGCGACGGTTCGCGCGGAACAGCCGAAGCTGCAGCGCGAGCATGCGATGCTGAAGCACGCCGCAGACGAGAAGACAAAGGCGGAGGCGGCGCTGCCGCCCCTCAGCGCGACGATCGCGGCCATCGAGAAGCAGCTTGCCGAGAGCAGCTTCGCGGGCAAACAGCAGAAGGAGCTTGGCACCGCCATCGCCGGCCTCGCCTCGCTGAAGTACGACGAGGCGGCCCATGACGCCGCCAGGGCCGCCTATCAGCGGCTGCGCCCCTTCGAGGAGCGGGCGCGCCAGCTGAAAGAGGCGCGCGAACGGGCGCCTCAGGCCCAACAGGAGTTGGATCAGACGGCTCGGGACATCCAGTTGAACGAGCAGAACGCCGCCCAGCTCCGGAAGTCGGTAGAGCAGGGCGGCCAGGAGACGGCGGAGCTGCCGCAGCTGGCACAACAGGTGGCTCGGGAGGAGCAGGCACAGCGCGAGGCGGCGCAAGCCCTCCAAGCGCTGCGCGACTCCCTGGGCGCGGTGCAGGCGCGCCTCACCCAGCTTGCCGAAGTGGAGGCGAACCTGGCGAATCGGCAGGATGCCCTTCGCCAGGCCGCCGAGGAGCAGGCGGCCTTTGAGGAGCTGGCTATCGCCTTCAGCCGCAAGGGCATCCAGGCGCTTATGATCGAATCGGCGCTTCCGGAGATCGAGGAGGAGGCGAACCGCCTCCTGGGGCGCATGACGGATAACCGCATGACGCTGAAGCTGGAGACCCAGGCGAACTTGAAGACGAAGGACGGCGTGAAAGAGACGCTGGAGATCCGGGTCGCGGACGAGCTTGGGACCCGGAACTACGAGCTGTTCAGCGGCGGCGAGGCCTTCCGCATCAACCTCGCCCTCCGCATCGCCCTCTCGCGCCTCCTCGCCCGCCGCGCGGGCGCTCCCCTGCCGACGCTCTTCATAGATGAAGGCTTCGGCACGCAGGACCCGGCGGGGCGCGACCGCATCGCGGAGACCATCAACGCCATCAGCGGCGATTTCGAACGCATCATCGTCATCACCCACATCGAAGAGCTGAAGGAGCAGTTCCCCGTGCGCATCGAGGTTGTGAAGACGCCCGAGGGCTCCACCTTCTCGATGAACTAGCCCCATGGACGTCCTTCTCTCCGGCGCGCGCCGGCTCGGCCTCTCCCTGACCGAGGCGCACCTCGCCAAGTTCCGTCTCCTACGCGATGAGCTGCTGCAGTGGAACCGGCGCACCAACCTCACCGCCATCACAGACCCGGCGGAAGTCGAAGCGAAGCACTTCCTCGATTCGCTTACCGTCGTCCTTGCCCTGCTGAACGGCTTCACGCCTGGCGGGAAGGTCATAGACCTCGGCACGGGGCCGGGCTTCCCCGGCTTGCCCCTCGCCATTGTCTTCCCGCACACGCAATTCACGTTTGTGGAGGCGACCTGGAAGAAGACAGACTTCATCGCTCATGTTGTGAAGCAGCTTGAATTAGCGAATGTGACCATCATCAACGAGCGCTCGGAGACACTGGCGCATCAGCCGCAGCACCGCGAGCGCTATCCCGTCGTTCTCGCCCGCGCCCTTGCGCCCATGTCTGCGCTGGCGGAGCTGACGCTGCCCTTTTGCGCCATAGGCGGCATCGTCATCGCCATGAAAAAGGGCGAGCTGCGACAGGAGGTCGCACGTGCGGAGAAGGCGATTCGGCTGATGGGCGGACGGCTTGGAAGGCAGATCCCTGTCCCGCTCCCGGCGCTGAATGATGGAAGGGTGCTAGTCATAGTCGAAAAAGTAGGGCATACTCCTACCGAATATCCAAGGCGACCAGGCATCCCGGCGACCAAACCGATCCTCTAACCCAGGCCTCACTTGCAGAATAACGCTCCGGAACAGCAGCCAGACGCTGAACAGGTCTCGCTGAAGGGCAAGGCCTTCGCCCTTCCAACCCTCGTCTCATTCGCCTTCGCCGCCTTTTTCATCCTCTTCCTGCTCACCCGATTCGATATTGACCTTTCGGCGACGTGGGATGAGGTTCGTACCGCCCACGCGGGGTGGTTCCTCCTGGCCCTCTTCACGTACTACGCCACATTCCCGTTGCGCGGCCTGCGCTGGCGTCTCCTGCTTCATAATGCTGAAGTCATCGAGAAGAAGGCTAAGCCTCAGCCGCGCGTCCGGGAGCTCGGCCTCTTCGTCCTCATCAGCTTCTTCGCAAACTCCGTCTCTTTCTTCCGCTTGGGAGACGCCTTTCGCGGCTATCTGCTAACGGACAAGTGGAAGGTCAGCTTCCCCAAGACGATCGGCACGATCCTCGCGGAGCGCATCTTGGATGTGGGCGTCGTCTTCTTCCTTCTGCTCATCGCCAGCATCGGCGTGCTGCGGGAAGAGACGAGCGCAACCGCGGAGAAGATTATCATTGCCGCCGGGGCAGTCGCGGTGCTTGTGAGCCTCGTCCTCATCGCCATGCGCATCTACGGTACGAAGGTGACTCGGTTCCTGCCCGCGAAGGCCCGCCCGTTCTACGAGCGCTTCCAGGTCAGCACGCTCATGAGCTTCCGCAACCTGCCGCCGCTCATCCTGCTCACAGCCGCTATCTGGCTGATGGAGGCCGGACGCCTCTACTTCGTCGTTCAGTCCCTTGACTTCGAAGTCGGCCTCGCTCTTATCCTCTTCGCCGCGCTTGCGAATTCCATGCTGACGACGATCCCGCTTACGCCGGGCGGCCTAGGCCTGGTTGAGCTAGGCCTCACGGGCCTGCTGGCCATCACCCTTGACCGCTCTAACGCCGCGGGCGTCACCCTGCTCGATCGCTCGATCTCCTACTTCAGCCTAGTCATCTTCGGCGGACTTGCCTTCGCCATCCGACAGGCTGTGGAGATGCGGATGCGGAAGAGAGCCCCGGCTACGCCAGTTTCGCAACGCCGATCGTAACGTCCGCGCCGTCCACCTTTCCTGACTCGATGAAGGCGCCGCTTGGGGCATCCCCTTCATGCAGCGTCGCCGTCAGGGTCTCCTGCTTGATGTAGTCGGCGTGGGTCTTGAAGACCTCGGCAAGCTCACCGCCGGCCTTGTAGTAGGTGGCGATGCGATCCTCGATGGCGAAGTTGGCCGAGCGGCGCATCGTCTGGATGCGGTGAACCAGCTCGCGGGCTGTCCCCTCCATCGCCAGCTCTCGCGTCACCTCCGTAAAGACGGCGACCGTGAGCGGGCCGTCCGATGCGGAGGCGAAGCCCGGCCTGTCCTGGGTAACCACTTGCAGATCGCTAGCATCTAGCGCAACGCCGCCGATCTCGACGCCGGCCCCGGCGCGCACCTTAGGCACCACGGTCTTGGCGTCAGCCTCCGCGATGGCGGCCATCACTTTGCCCATCTCCTTGCCGAACTTGGGGCCAAGGACGGCGGGGTTCCCCTTCACCTGGTAGGTGACCAGCTCCGAATCGCTTTCGGCAAAGGCCACTACCTTGACATTGAGCTCTTCGCGGACGTGTTCGGCCAGGCGCGTGATAGCGGCGCGCTCCTGCATCGGCAGGGCCACGACGATCTTGGCGAGCGGCTGGCGCACCTTGATCTTGGCCTTGTTGCGCGCGGCGCGGCCCAGGCTGACGACGTTGATGACGGTGTCTGTGGCGCGCTGGACCTCCGCGTTGATCTTCGACGTATCGGCCGCAGGGTAATCGGCCAGGTGGACGCTTTCCGGCGCGGAGGCGTCGTAGGTGCGCACCAGGTTTTGGTACATCTCTTCCGAGATGAATGGCGTAAAGGGCGCGAGGAGCTTCGCCACTGTCACAAGGCACTCATGGAGCGTCGCGTATGCCGCCGATTTATCGGCGTCGCTCTCGCTCTTCCAGAAGCGGCGGCGGCTGCGGCGAACGTACCAGTTGGAAAGGTCGTCCACAAAGCGGTCAATCTTGCGCGCCGCCGTCGTCGGGTCGTACTCCTCCATGGAGGCCGTGACCTCTTCTACCAGGGAATGCAGGCGCGAAAGGACCCAGCGGTCAAGCTCCGCCTGGGGCGCCGACTTCACTTTGGTGGGGTCGAAGCCGTCAATGTTGGCATAGGTGATGAAGAAGGAGTACGTGTTCCAGAGGGTGAGCAGGAAGGAACGGATCGCCTCGGCCACCAGCTCGGCGGAGAAGCGGCGGCTGTTCCCCGGCGGCGATGCTGTGTACAGATACCAGCGCAGGGCGTCCGCCCCGTGGGCGTCAATGATGTCCCAGGGCTTCACCACATTGCCCCGGCTCTTGCTCATCTTCTCGCCCTTGGCGTCCAGGATGTGGCCCAGACAGATGACGTTCTTGTAGCTCGGCGAGACGATGGTCTTTTCCGTCGCGAACTCCAGCATCGTGGCGATGGCGTGGAGGCTGTAGAACCAGCCGCGCGTCTGGTCCACGGCTTCGCAGATGTAATCGGCGGGATACCAGGGGCCGCCTTCGATGAGCCCCGTGTTCTCAAAGGGATAGTGCCACTGGGCGATGGGCATGGCGCCCGAATCGAACCAGCAGTCAATGACATCAAGGGCGCGCTGCATCTGCCCGCCGCAGGCGGCGCAATTCCATGTGACGCGGTCAACGTAGGGGCGATGCAGATCGAGGGTGTCTGTGACGCCCTGGACGCCGGGCTTCGTGCGGATCTCCGCCACGGAGCCGATGCACTCCTGCTTGCCGCAGGACTTGCACTCCCACACGGGCCAGGGCGTGCCCCAGTAGCGCTCCCGCGAGACGGCCCAGTCCACGTTGTTGCGAAGCCATTCGCCGAAGCGCCCCTCCTTCACATGTTCGGGACGCCAGTTGATCGCCTCGTTCCCAGCGATGAGGCGCTCCTTCACCGCCGTCGTCTTGAGATACCAGGAGCTCTTCGCGTAGTAGAGGAGCGGCGTATCGCACCTCCAGCAGAAGGGATAGGTATGGCGGATCGTCTCCTTGCGGAGGAGCAGGCCGCGCGATTCCAGGTCGGCCATGATCTGCTGGTCGGCCTTCTTCACGAACTTGCCGGACCAGGGGTACCCGGCTGTGAACTCGCCGGCCAGGGTCACCGGCTGGACGAAGTAGAGGCCGTTGGCGATGCCGGCGCTGTAGTCGTCCTCGCCGAAAGGGGGCGCCGTATGGACGATGCCGGTGCCGTCCTCCATGGAGACGAAGTCTGCGGTGATGACGGGATAGGTGATGCCCTTGGGCGGGTTGTCCACGCGCTCTACCACCGGCGAGCCGGGGTGGCTGAAGCGCCGCACTTCCACGCCGCGCTCCACCGGGTCGTAGAGCGGGCGGTAGCGCAGTCCCTTGAGGTCGTCCCCCTGGAATTCGGCAATGGTCTTGTGCTCGCCCTTGAGCGCCTTGCCTAGAAGCGCCTGCGCGAGAACCAGCCGGTCGCCTGACTCCAACTCCTCGACGACATACGTCTTATCGGCAGCCACGCTGAGGCCTGAGTTGCCGGGGAGCGTCCACGGCGTCGTGGTCCAGGCGAGGAGGAAGGTCCTCTCGTTCGCATAGGCCTTCAGCTTCGCTGGGACGGTCTCATGGGCAAGCTGGAACTTCACGTAGACGGAAGGGTCCGGCGTCTCATCCTTGTAGCCGAGCGCCACTTCGTGGGAGCTGAGGGTCGTGCCGCACCGCGAGCAGTGGGGTGTGACGCGGCGTCCCTGGTAGACGAGCCCGGCATCCCACAGCGTCTTGATGATCCACCAGCCGCTCTCGATGTAGCTGTTGTCATAGGTCACATAGGCCTTCTCCATGTCCACCCAGAAGGCCACCCGGTCCGTCATCCGCTCCCACTCCTTCACATAGCGGAAGACGCTCTCCTTGCAGCGCTTGTTGAACTCCTCGATGCCGAAGGCCTCGATATCCGGCTTGGACTTGATGCCAAGCTCCTTCTCCACCTCCAGCTCCACAGGCAAGCCGTGGGTATCCCAGCCACCCTTGCGGGGGACGTAGTAGCCCTTCATGGCCTTGTAGCGCGGGAAGACGTCCTTGAAGACACGGGAGAGAACGTGGTGGATGCCCGGGTTGCCGTTGGCGGTCGGCGGGCCCTCAAAGAGCGTGAACTGCGGCTTGCCCGTGCGCTGCTCCACGCTCCGCCGGAAGATGTCTTTGGCCTTCCAAAAGGCCAGGACCTCCTCTTCCATCTTTGGAAAGCTCACCCGGCTGGAGACGGGCTTGAACTTCCCTTTCTGCGCGCCGCCGGGCAGGGAGGCATCACCCTCCCGCTCCGGTTCCGGCCTCTGGTGCTTCGCCATCGCCGACTCCTCTCTTCGCGTAAACAAAAATCCCGTCCCACTAAGGGACGGGATATCTTCCCGCGGTACCACCCTTGTTCTCCGGTTCCACACCGGAGCCCTTACGGCGTCGTGCAACGCCCGCCCTGATTACGGAGGGCTCCGGCTGCCTTTACCGGCCAAGCTTTGAGGCAGCGGCTCGGGATGGATCTTCGCGCCGTCGCCACGCGCCCGCTCACACCCTACCGGGCTCGCTGTGCGTGCGTGCCGACGCTACTCGTCTCCGTCAGCGCCTTTCAGTCACACGTCCACGCTAACAAATGGCCCACCGCCTCGTCAAGGCCGCTAGTAGTCCCTTCTGGAATACCCGCCGCCCATACGGTTGCCGCCGCGATTGCCGTAGCCGCCGCGCCCATAGCCGCCGCCGCGATTGCCGCCGTAGCCGCCGGGACGCCCGCCGCTGCTGCGCTGCTTGGGCACGATCGTCACCTGCCGCTCATCGCCCTCGCCCACGCTCTCCGTCGTCACCTTGGGGTGGTCGGCCAGCGCCATGTGGACGATGCGCCGCTCCCGGGCGGGCATCGGCTCCATCGTCACGGTGCGCCCCGTGGCCGCCGCGCGCTCGGCCAGGCGGGAGGCCATGGCGCGGATATTGTCGGCGCGCCGCTCGCGGTAGCCCTCCACGTCAATGGCGATGTTCACGCGCTGGCCGGACTTCCGGCCCACAATGAAGTTCACAAGGAACTGGAGCGAGGAGAGCGTCTCGCCTCGGCGGCCGATGAGTAGTCCCGCATCCTCGCCGGAAAGGTCAAAGGTCAGCGTCCGCTTCTCTTCCGTTTCGTTCGGACCGGGAGGAGTCGTCACAACCTTGGGACCGCCCTCCGGAAGGCCGACGGAGGCGGAGACTCCCATGGCGCGCAGCAGGCTTTCCAGGGTCTCCTTCGCCAGGTCCACGGGATCGCCCCCGGCCTGCTTCAGAGAGACGCGGACACGGGCCAGCTCGGCGCCGATGCCGAAGACGCCTGCGCGCCCCTTCTCAAGAACCTCGATTTCGACGTTGTCTTTCTCGACGCCGAGCTCGTCGAGCGCCTTCTCGATTGCCTCTTCCACCGTCTTGCCGCTCATTTCGATCGGTTCCACTGCCCTCTCCTTTTGCGACTGCCGCCCCATCGCCCGAAGAGTCCGCGGCTTTCGCGGCATCCTCCGGCTTTGCGGCAGGGGGTGATCCAAGGAAGACACGCTTCAGCAATCCTCCCACACCTTGCGGCTTTTCTCCATCCGCCGGGCGCGGAGCCTCGGGAGCAGCCGCCTTCTCGGCGGGTTTCTCAACGGACTTCTCCACCGACTTCTTGACCTCCTTCAGCTCAACCTGCTGCTTTGGCGAAGCGCTTGCTCCGCCGGGCGTCGCTCCAGCCGGCGCGGGCGCGAAGCTGGGACGCTTGAAGGTCAGGCCGCCCCAGCCCATCACACGGTACTGCAGCCAGATGGTCACCACGTTGGAGGTGATCCAGTAGAGCGCCAGGCCGCTCGGGAAACCGAAGGTGAAGATCGCCATGATGAACGGCATCATCAGATTCATCATGTTGTTGCGCTGCTGGGTCTGCGGGTCGCTGGACTGAACCGTGACCATCTTCTGCACCACATAGGTGGAGAGACCGACGAGGATGGGCAGCGTGATGATGGTCGGGTCCGAACGCGCCAGGTCTAAGCCCGCAAAGGAGCTGTGCAGCGGCACCGCGCCGTCGCCATAGGGGAGCCAGGTGTAGATTTGCTGGGAGAGTTTCACCAAACCTTCAGGCGTATCGGCAAGGGTGGTGCGGAGGGCCGAATAGAGGCCCACCCAGATGAGGAACTGGAAGATGAAGGGGCCGAGGCACCCGAGGGGATTGACCCCCGTCTCCTTCCACAGCTTCATCTGCTCCTTGGCCTTGCGCTGAGGGTCGTTCTTGAACTTCTCTTCGATCTCCTTCATCTTCGGCTGCATCGCCAACATGGCCTTCTGCTGCTTGATCTGGCGCTTGGTGAGCGGATAGAGAGCCACGCGGGAGATCAGCGTGAAGGCGATTATGGCGAGGCCGAAGTTGGAGCCGAGGATCGAATAGAGGAAGACCAGGCCGTTGGCCATGGGCCTGGTGATGACATCTGTCCAGAGGAAATCCCACATGGGCGAAGGGCCTCCTACGGCCCGATGGTGAAGACGTGCAGGTTCTGTTTGAAGTCGCTCACATAGATTCGGGAGCCGTCAATGAACGGCGTGGCCAGAACGGAAGCGCCTGCAGTCTCCGTTTTGCGCAAGGTGCCGGACTTCAGCTCCAGTGCGCTGAGCTTGCCCCCTCGGTCCGCCACATAGAGGCGCTCCCCCGCGATGAGGGTGTCCGCGCGCACCGGCCCGTCAACATCGGCCTGCCACCTCTCCGCGCCGGTCTCCGCGTCCAGGGCGTAGACGATGCCTCCCAAGCTCCCAAAGTAGACCACGCCGTCCTTGAGCATCGCATCGTTCCAGACCCACCCTTCGGTGGTGATCTGCCATTTCTCTTGTCCCGTCGCCAGGTCAAAGGCGTAGAAGCGGCGGTCGAAGGCCCCGAAGTAGACCACCCCGGCGGCGATCAGCGGCTTCGAAGCGATGGCGCCTGACACCTTGATTTTGGACTTCAGCGAGCCTGACTTCGGGTCAATGGCGTAGAGGTGCTTATCCATCGCCGCCACGTAGATGACCCCATCAACAACCGTGGGCGTCGCCCAGATGCGGCGCTCGGTCTCGAAGGGGCTCCACAGAGCCTCGCCCTTCTCCAGGTCCACGGCGTAAACGAAGCCGCGCTCGTTGTCGTCGTCGGCGAAGTAGACCACGCCGTCAACGACGACGGGGTCGCTGAAGATGCGTCCCTTCGTCGGGAAGACCCACTTCAGTTCGCCTGTCGTCTTGTCCAGCGCGTGGAGGTCGCCGTTTCCCCGGCCCGTCCGTGAGGCATTCTGGCCAAGGGCGCCGACGAGCAGGGTGTTGCCCGCGATGACCGGCGTGCTGTAGACCGCGCCGATCGTCTCATCTTCGTCCGCCGGGTAGCGCCAGAGGGCGGGAAGCTTCTTATCGTTGAGCTTGTACGGCCGCCCGATGCCGACGTCCGTGGTCTTGATCGCCAGAACCTTGCCCTGCCGCGAACCGATGTAGATGATCGAGTTCTCAGCCGTCGGCCCGGACCAGCCCTGCTCAGGAATGATTGCGGCGGCTCCTGTGCAGGATGAGACAAGCAGTGCGGTCATAACACCCAAAAGGGCGATGATCGCCGCGCGGACAGGGGTACGTCTCAAGACAGGCGTGTGCATCATAGTGTGCGGTTGCAGCGGCTTCACGCGTCAGGGCACCGGGTCAAAGCCGCGCCCGCCGAAGGGGTTGCACCGGGCGAGCCGCTCGACCGTGAGCCGGACGCCTTTGAAAAAGCCGTGCTTGTGGAACGCCTCCTCGGCGTAATGTGAGCAGGTGGGCTGATAGCGGCACGAGGTGAACACGAAGGGCGAAAGAGCGACCCGATAGAACTTGATGCCCAGTATCGCCGCTGACTTCATCGTTTATCCCTGTATCGGCTTGCCGCCGTGTCGGGCGGTCAGCCGTCCTCTATGCAAAAGGTCCTTCACTGAGCGCGTCATCTCTTCGAACGTGGCCTCGGCGGCCTTCGGCTTCGCGATGAGCACCAGGTCCCAGCCTTGGGAGAGCGCCTCTTTCCGCACGATCTCTTTCAACCGGCGCTTGGTGCGGTTCCTCACCACCGCCTTGCCGACTTTTTTGCTTACAAGGAACCCGTAACGGTTCCGTTCAAGGCCGTTCGTCATCGCTTGGAGCGAGAGCAAGCCGTTCGTCCACCAGCGGCCCTTCTGCCGGACCGCATCGAACTCCGATTGCTGTCTCAGGCGCGCCTGTTTGTCCATTCCATTGGGCTCACGCCCCGGAGACCATGCGCCGCCTGATGATAGCTAGACGGTCAGCTTGGACCGCCCCTTCAGGCGGCGGCGATGGAGGACGTTCCGTCCGGTCTTCGAACGCATGCGGGCGCGAAAGCCGTGCACGCGTCTTCGCTGCTTCACTTTTGGGTTCCAGGTGCCTTTGGTCATGGGGTGCCTCTCAAACCTGTCCATTATAGGGTTCATGCGAAAGGAGTGTCAACGCCAGAGGTGGACCTGAGAAATCTCCAGGCGGGCTGTTTACCTGAGCGGTGGGGCAGAACGGCTTTAGGCCTGCGCGGAAGACTGTGGGCGCTTTCGATTCGCTAGCCGCGTCTGGGCGGGGTGGACCACAACCGCCAGCATCGCTAGCGGATTGCAAGCGGCGGGCTTGTGCCACCGGCGGTTCACTCCGCGCACCGCGAGTGCTAGAATGGCCCCACTGCGGGCCTGACGCCAGCGCATCACGAGGAGCCGGCCGGCCGATGGGCGCTCCCTTTACACATCTCCACCTCCACACGGAGTACAGCCTGCTTGACGGGCTGTGCCGTATTGATCACCTGGTCGCCCGCGCCAAAGAGCTCGGCATGGACACCATGGGCGTCACGGATCACGGCGCCCTCTATTCCGCCATCGAGTTCTATAACGCCTGCAAATCGGAGAACATCAAGCCCGTCATCGGCGTGGAAGCCTACATGGCGCCGGGGAGCCGCCACAGCAAGGCCGGCGGCGATAAGCAGCCCTACCACATCACGCTCTTAGCCAGGGACAACACCGGCTATAGCAACCTCATCAAGCTCATCACTAAGGCCAACCTTGAAGGCTTCTATTACAAGCCCCGCATAGACCACGAGCTTCTTCAGGAGCATGGGCAGGGCATCATCGCCTTCTCCGGCTGCCTCAACGGCGAGATTCCCCGCCTCATCCAGCAGGGCCGCAACCAGGATGCCCGCGCCGCCGCCAAGTGGCACCGCGAAGTCCTCAGCGGCTTCTACCTCGAGATCCAGAAGCGCGATGGCCTCCCTGAGCTAAGCGTCGTCAATGAACAGCTCCTTTCCATGAGCCGCGAGCTCGACTTGCCCCTGGTGGCCACCAACGACGTCCACTACGTCCACCAGCACGACCATACGACCCACGATATCCTCCTCTGCATCGGCACCAACAGCACCGTGGACCAGAGGGACCGCATGCGGATGGACGATCCCACCTATTACCTCCGCAGCACGGAGGAGATGGAGCGCCTCTTCGCCGATCTGCCCCAGGCCGTCCAGTCCACGCGCGCCATCGCCGACCAGTGCAATATCAATATTGACTTCAAGAAATCGCACCTGCCCAAGTTCCCGGTTCCCGATGGCGGCTCCGCCGATGACTACCTCACCAAGCTCTGCTGGGAGGGCCTCCGCAGGCGCTACGGCGAGCCCACCGACGAGCAGCGCGCCCGGCTGGACTATGAGCTGGACGTCATCAAAAAGACGCGCTTCTCCGATTACTTCCTCGTCGTCTGGGACATCAGCCGCTTCGTGCGCGAGCAGAATATTTTCATGGGCGTCCGCGGCAGCGCGGCCTCCAGCCTCGTCCTCTACTGCCTCTACGTCACCAACGCCGACCCCCTGAAGTACCGCCTCGTCTTCGAGCGCTTCCTCAACATCGAGCGCAAGGAGATGCCCGATATTGACATGGACTTCCAGGATGACCGCCGGGACGAGGTCATTGACTACGTCCTCAAGCGCTATGGCGATGCGCGCGTCGCCCAGATCATCACCTTCGGCACCCTGGGCGCGAAGCAGGCACTCCGCGATACCGGCCGCGCCCTCGGCATGACCTATGCCGATGTGGACCGCGTCACGCGCCTGATCCCCACGGGCTATCGCAAGGAGGAGCGCGGCGGTATCAAGGCCTGGACCATCGAAGATGCCAAAGGCCTCATCCCCGAGTTCAAGCAGGTCTACGAAGCCGACGCGACGATCAAGAAGCTCGTGGATGCAGGCCAGAGCTTGGAAGGCGTCGCCCGCAACGCCGGCACCCATGCCGCGGGCGTCGTCATCTCGGACGAACCCCTCATCAACATCGTGCCCCTCCAGCGCGGCATCAAGGGCGCCGAGACCGGCGTCAACCTCACGCAATTCTCCATGGGGGACATCGCCAAGCTCGGCCTCCTCAAGATGGACTTCCTGGGCCTCATCAACCTTACCATCTTGCAGAAGACCTGCGCCACCATCAGCAGGCAGACCGGCAAGCCCTTGGACCTGCTGCAAATCCCCCTCGATGATAAGAAGACCTTCAGCCTCCTCTCCTCAGGCGAGACGACGGGCATCTTCCAGCTGGAAAGCACCGGCATGCGCCGCTACATTAAAGAGCTGCGCCCCTCCACCCTCGGCGACCTCTCCGCCATGATCGCCCTCTATCGCCCGGGGCCGCTGGAGCAGATCCCGGCCTTCATAGACTCCAAGCACGGCCGCCGCGAGGTCAGCTATCCCCATCCCGCGCTCAAGGAGATCCTGGACGAGACCTACGGCATCATCGTCTATCAAGATCAAGTGCTCATGGTCCTGCGACACTTCGCCGGGTACAGCATGGGCAAGGCCGATATCGTCCGCAAGGCCATGGGCAAGAAGATCGCTGCGCTCATGCAGGAGCAGAAGAGCGACTTCGTGAAGGGCGCGATGACCCAGGGACACACAGCCCAGATGGCGGAGACCGTCTGGAACCTCATCGAGCCCTTCGCCGGGTACGCCTTCAACAAGGCCCACAGCATCAGCTACGCCCTCATCGCCTACTGGACTGCCTACTTCAAGGCCAACTACCCCTTGGAATCCATGACGGCCCTCCTCAGCTGCTTCCAGGGCGCCACAGACAAAGTTGCCACCACCATCACCGAGTGCCGCCGCTTGGGCATCCCGGTGCTGACCCCGGACGTCAACGCCGGCAGCGCCGGCTTCACGATAGATGAAAGCTCCGGCAAGCCCGGTATCCGCTTCGGCCTGGCCGCCATCAAGAACGTCGGCGAAGCCGCCGTCCTGCCCATCATCGAAGAGCGGGAGCGCGGCGGCCCCTATAAGAATGTAGAGGACTTCGCCAGGCGCGCCCCGCTCAAGAGCCTCAACAAGCGCGCGCTGGAGAGCCTTATTATGGTCGGCGCGCTGGATGGCTTTGGTAGCCGCGAAGGTCTCCTTGCCAGCGCAGACCGCATCCTCTCCCTCGCCCAGCAGGAAGCGCGGCGCAAGGAGAGCGGCCAGTCCACCATGTTCGATCTCTTCGGCGCCTCCGTCCCTGTGCCCGTCCCGGAGATCGCCGTCCCCGGCCAGGGGAGCGAGGTGCCTCAGCAGACGCGCCTCCAGTGGCAGAAGGAGCTGCTGGGCGTCTACCTAGACGACCACCCCCTTACAAAGGCCGTGGCCCTACTGGGCCCGGAAATCACGCCCTGCGGCAACATCACTATTGACTTGGAGAACAAGGCCGTCACCATCGCGGGCCAGGTCTCCGCCGTGCGCATCCTGCAGACCAAGCGCGATGCCCGCAGCTTCGCCGTCGCCACGCTGGAAGACGACCTGAACGGCAAGGTGGAAGTCACAGTCTGGCCCGGCACCTATGAGAAGACAGCCCATCTCTGGCGCGACGACATGATGCTGGTGGTGAAGGGCAAGGTCCGCTCCCGCAACGACCGCATCTCCGTCGCCTGCGATAGCGCCGAGCCCCTCGATGCCGTCATCGGCGGCCGCGATGCGGGAGCACAGGTCGTCCTTGATGAGCCGCCCGTCGCCGCAGTGGATGCCGATCCCGTTGCCGCCGTCGAAAAGATCGTCGAGCCGCCGCCACCGCCCAAGGCCGCCGCTCTCAACGGCAACGGCCACATGAACGGCAACGGCGCCCACAAGAAACCCGCCGCAAAGCCTGCGCCCAGGGCCATGACCATCGTCCTCCAGGAGACGGATGATTCCCAGGCGGACATCAATCTCTTCCGGGAGATTCTCGGCATCGTCCGCTCCAAGAGCGGCCCGGACTCCGTCTATTTCACCATCAAGTCCTTCGATGGCGAAAAGACGCTCACCTTTGAAGACCTCAAGACCTCTTGCGAGACGGAAGTGCTCAACAAGATCGCGGCATTGGTCGGCTCGGAAGCCATTCAGATAGCCTAGAAAGCGGTGGAGCGATGAAGACGGGCGGCCTGGTGAAGCCTGCGGCGACGGGCAACGTTGAGTGGAGCGCGACGGTTCTTCCCCTGCGGCGCTATCGAGACATCCCGGCCTTCCTGGCTTTCAGCACGCGCGTGGCCAAGCAGGTGAAACGGACAGACGGCGCGGTCCGCTACGCCCTTAACACAGACATGCGGCGCAAGAAGTTCTGGACCGTCTCCGCCTGGCGCGACCGCGCCGCCATGCGCGCCTTCGTCCAGGCCGAGCCGCACCTCACCGCCACCAAGCGCTTCGCCCAGTGGGCCGGCGAAGGCGCGGCCTTCGTCGAATGGACCGCGCCCGATGGCAAGGTGGACTGGAAGGACGTCTTGAAGCGTCTGAAAACGCCGACCTTCCGCTACCAGAAGCGATAGGCATGCCGAGCGATTGGGTTCGGGTAGTCACTGCGCCCAACGCCATCATCGCGGAAAGCTGGGTGGAGTTGCTCATTGCCAACGGCATCGCCGCCGCCGCGCCCGAGGCCAAGATGCCCTACTTCCTCGCCCAGTCCGTCCTCCCCGTGCGCGTCCTGGTGCGCCAAGACCAGTTGGAAGAAGCGAAGAAGCTACTGGAAGAGCTTGTTGGAGAGATCGCCGACTAGGAGCGAACTACCGCCGCCCCTTCCATCTCCAGCATCCGCTGCTTCATCTCCAGCCCGCCCCCGAATCCCACGAGCCTGCCGTCGCTCCCCACCACCCGGTGGCACGGCACGATGATGCAGACCGGGTTCGCCGCCATCGTCGCCCCCACTGCCCGCGCCGCCAGGGGCCGCCCCACCTTCGAAGCTACCTGGCGGTAGCTCATCACTTTGCCCCGCGGGATGCCGCGTACCGCCTTCATCACGCGGCGGCGGAAGGGCGTCGCCTTCGAATCATCCAGCGCAACATCGCTGAAGTCCACGGCCTCGCCCGCGAAGTAGCGCGTCAGCCGCGAGAGCAGCTCGGCGAAGGGCTTGTGATCCAGCACAGCGTAGCCGTTGAGCGCATCTGCCACTTCCGCCAGGGCCTCCTGCTCCCGTTCGCACGGCAGCGTCAGCCGCACGAGCTCCCTATCGGAGGCCACAAGGGCGATGTAGCCCCAAGGCGTCTTTTCCGTGGCGTAACAGAGTTGCGGTTCCATCTTTCGGCCCTCCTGCTCAGTCCGTCAATCCTAGTCCTTCCTTGGAAGGTAAGGGAAGGGGCGGTTGGCAGAAGGCCCGGGCCGCGCCTAGGAGCGGACCTTATCGCGAGGACGCGCGCCTGGCACCGGCACCTGGTCCAACACGGCGGCGACGATCGTGCGCCCCGTTACATCCTTCATGCGGGAGGCGGGGTTCACCAGCAGGCGGTGTGAAAGCACCGGCTCCGCCAGCGCCTTCACATCGTCCGGCGTCACGTAGTCGCGGTCCTGTAAAAGGGCGCGCGCCTGGGCGGCGTGGAAGAGATACAGCGAGCCGCGCGGCGATGCGCCCAGATAGATCGCCTCGTGTCGCCGCGTCGCCTCTGCGATCGAGACGATATAGCTCTTGATGAGCGTATCCACATAGACATCGCGGACGGCGTTCTGGATCGAGATGACCTCGTCGGCGGAGGCCACGGGCGTCAGCGAGTCCACAGGGTGGCTCTTCTGCTGCATGTCCAGTATCTGCACCTCGGCGGCGGCCGTGGGATAGCCCATGGAGATGCGCAGGAAGAAGCGGTCCAGCTGGGCCTCCGGAAGCGGGAATGTCCCTTCGTACTCGATGGGGTTCTGCGTCGCAAGCACGATAAAGGGCTGCGGCATCGGGTGCGGCACGCCGTCCACCGTCACCTGCTGCTCCTCCATCACTTCCAGGAGCGCCGATTGCGTCTTCGGCGTGGCGCGGTTGATCTCATCAGCCAGCACCACCTGCGCCAGGATCGGGCCGGGGCGGTACTCAAAGTCCCCAGATTTCTGGTTAAAGATGGAGACGCCCGTGATATCCGTCGGCAGCATGTCCGGCGTGAACTGGATGCGCTTGAAACTGCAGCTGATGGAGCGCGCCAGGCTCTTCGCCATCGTCGTCTTGCCCACACCGGGCACATCTTCGATGAGGGCGTGGCCGCGGCAGATGAGGGCGATAAGGGCGAGCTCGACTTCCGGGCGTTTGCCGATGATGACCTTTTCGACGTTCCCGATCACCTTTTCGGCTATAGCCTTAGCGTTGGTCAAAGCACCCTCCACCCATGGATTGGCCGCTCGGCGTCGGGCCATTGTAGCAGACGATGGCTACCGCCCGATGGATTCGTCCACCCCAGAGGCATGGGTCTCCCCGGCCCGCCGATTGACACCCCCGTTGCGCTTTGCTACCCTCGATCAAACCCAAAGCCACAGGAGGGGATGATGTCGAAAAACGGCGGCATGGCTAACGGCAAGATGACCAAGAACTTCCCGGTCTTCGATTGCGACGCCCACATCAATGATCCGCTCAAGATTTGGGAGTACGTAGAGCCGAAATACAAGGATCTGGTCCAGCAATCCTACTGGCGCAACGAGAAGCAGGCCATCCTCAACGGCAAAAAGAAGGTCATCGGCGGCGCGCGCTACGAGTTTTCCCCCGGCTTCAACCCCATCTGCATCTCCGGCCCGGGGATGACCAAGCCCATCAAGCGCAAGCTCATCTATAGCCAGCTCAACGAGGACCAGAAAGATTACCTCGAGCACCAGGGCGCCTACGAGCCCCATGCCCGCATCAAGGACCTAGACTTGATGGGCATAGACGCCGTCATGATCATCCCCACCCTCCTCGTCGGCCACTTCCCCTTCATTGAAAACGCCGATGGCGCAGCCGCCCTGGCCCGCGCCTACAACAACTGGGCCGACGACTTCTGCAGCGCCAACCGCGAGCGCCTCCACGCCGCAGGCTGGCTCCCCGTGCAGAACGCCGAGTACGCCGCCGATGAGCTGCGCCGCATCGCCAAGATGGGCGTCCGCGTTGCCCTCGTGCGCCCCATTGACGCCCAGGGCAACTACCCGAACAAGATCTACCCCAGCTGGGGCGGCATCAACTGGGACAAGGTCTTCCGCGCCTTCGAGGAGACGAATACCGTCGTCGGCATGCACACCTTCCCCACCACCGGCGTGGGCCCCACGGACAAGCCCATGTTCACCCCCGGTGAGCTCATAGACCTCACGGCCCACGGCAACGGCATGGCCCAGGGTATCAACTCCCAGACCCTCAGCTTCATCTATGAAGCCACAACCTGGCTCGCCCAGGTCCTCCTCTCCGGCTTCCTGGAGCGCTACCCCAAGCTCAAGATGTCCATCTTGGAGTCCAATTCCACCTGGCTCCCCGGCATCCTGGAGCGCCTGGACCGCTACTTCCACCTTTATGCCAGCCAGCGCACCGCGCCCGTGAAGCGCCTGCCCAGCGAGGCCTTCTACGACCAGATGTTCATCTCCTTCGAATCGGATGAGACGCCAATGTTCCGCCAGTGGGACAAGTTTGAAAACGTCGCCGTCTGGGCCTCGGACGCCTACCACCATGACGCCTCCGACTCCTGGAGCGCCATCCGCGAGATGAGCGAAGTGGAAGTGCCGGAGGCCGTTCAGGCCAAGATGCTCGGCGGCAACGCCTACCGCATGTACCGCATCGAGCCTAAGATGTTCGTCCATGAGCAGAAACCCATCGAGCGCCCGGCCTGGTTCCCCAAGCCTGCGGAGCTCGAAGAGTTCGCCCGCGTCCAGAAGGACCCCAAGCTGGCCCGCGAGTGGCAGGCCAAGATGATGGCGGGCCGCGCCGGCCATTAACGGCGGCCGCCTGAGACCTTCGCAAGCGTCGTCCCGCATGTGGAAGGGACGAACGCACCAAGGAGCACGCGATGAAGAAGCACAACTATACTGTCATTGACGCCGATAGCCATGTCTATGAGCCCGCGGAGATCTGGACCAAATACCTGGAGCCGGAATACCGCACGCTGGCCCGATCCTCCTTCTGGCATGAAGTCAGCACGGATAGCACGCCCGTCGTCATCCTCAACGGCTCCCCGGCACCCGCCTTCGCCGATGGCAAGCTCAACCGCCACACCATCTACCGGCCCGGCATGACCGTCAAGGAGATCGGCGCCCTGGACCCCAAGAAGTCCCATCCGGCCAACCCCGGCGCCTGGGACGGCAAGATGCGGCTGAAAGACATGGACGCCATGGATATAGACCAGGCCATCGTCTTCCCCACGCTCTTCGCCGAATATCTCCCCGTGGTGGAGAACCCGGATGTGGCCTACGCACTGGCCCGCGCTTACAACAACTGGGCGCTGGACCTGGCCAAGGCCGATCCCAAGCGCCTCTTCCCCATGGCCATCCTGCCCATGCAATCGCCCGCCTTCGCCATGAAGGAGCTTCAGCGGACCGCCAAGGCCGGCTTCAAGGGCGTCTCCATCCGGCCCTCCTTCTACCACAGCCGCTATCCCAACGCCCCGGAGTACAACGCCCTCTGGGCGGAGATCGAGCGCCTCGGCATCGCCGCCTGCATCACCCCCTCCTCCGGCGTCACCAACCCGGAATGGACCTCGGAAGGCCCCTTCATCGAGCGCGTTGCCTCCGTCCTCCGCATCGGCCAGCCCGTTGCTGAGGTCATCGCCCCCGGCATGGATGGCGGCCTCTTCCTGAGCGCCATCTGCTTCTTCGGGCATATGGAGGACTACCCTCGCCTCAAGCTCGGTTACTTTCATTCCGGGGGCTATTGGGTCCCCCTCGCCCTGGAGAAGTCGGAGACCTACCTCTGGCTCTTTCCCCAGGCCAAGCCCGTCAGCCTTGAGCCCCAAGAGGTCTTCCATAACCGGCCCTCTCTCGTCAACTTCGATACCTGGGAGTCCTGCGTCTCCCGCTTGCCCGATCTCTATGAAGACGTCGGCGCATGGGGCTCCCGGTATCCCGGCCATGACGCCTCGGACGCCGTGGAGGCCATCGCCAACCTGGAGCGCGGCGGCCTCTCCGGCGATATCATCCGCAAGCTCATGGGAGAGAACGCGGCCAAGTTCTTCGGCCTCAAGACCAAGGTCCCGGTCTAAACAGCTCGCCTTCCCTGGGGGCTGCCGGGGCTGGCCCAGCCAGGCTCTAATCCTGCCCCCACTTCGTAAGGAGCCCTCATGCCCCTCAGCAAGCGCGTCCCCACGGAGAAAGACCTCCGCTCCTGGCTCTATGAAAAGAACAACTGGGGACGCTGGGGCAAGGACGATCAGAAGGGCGCGATCAATCTCATCACGGCCAAGAAGCGCGCCGCCGCCGCCAAGCTCGTGAAGACCGGCCGCATCGTCTCCCTCACGCGCGATCTGGCGACCATGTCGGCGCCCAACAATGCCCGGCCCGTCCAGCACTACATGAAGGCCCACCAGGCGGAGGGCTATGGCTCTTCCGGCGATTTCATCGGCATCTACTTCCACGGCTATGCCAACACCCATATAGACGCCCTCTCCCACTTCTGGGGCAGGGACGGCATCTACAACGGCGGCGACCCCAAGAAGCACATCACCTTCAACGGCGTCACCTGGGGCGGCATTGATGCCTGGGCCGAAGGCATCGTCACCCGGGGCGTGTTGATAGACATCCCCAAGTTCCGCAAAAAGTTCTTCGTCACACTGGATGCGCCCGTCCACGGCTGGGAGCTTGAGGCCGCCGCCAAGGCCCAGGGCCTGAAGCTTGAGCCTGGGGACGCTCTCTGCGTCTATAGCGGCCGCGAAGAATGGCAGCGCGCCAACCCCGGCAAAGGCTACGCCCAGGGCGGCCCCGCAGGCCAGACGCCGGGCCTCCACGCCTCATGCCTGGAGTTCTTCAAGGCTTATGACTCCGCCGTTCTCATCTGGGACATGATGGACGCCACGCCCAGCGGCTATAGCCTCGGCGTCCCGGTCCACGGCGCCATCTTCGCCTACGGCATGGCCTTTGTGGACAACGCCCTCCTGGAGCCGCTGGCCCAGGTCTGCGCGCAAGAGAAGCGCTACGACTTCATGGTCTCCCTCGCGCCGCTCCGGCTCATGGGCGGCACCGGCGGCCCCATCAACCCCATCGCCCTATTTTGACGTTCCAGCCCGTAGGGGCGAGCCGCGCAGACTTGTCTCGCCCTCACTTGCGTCCATCAGAGCATCTGCCGATCGGGCAACTCCATGCCTAAACCTCTCTCTGAAAGTAGGTCACAATGAAATCCCGCCGCATTCCCACCCAGCAAGAAGTGAACCAGATGCTCAAGAAGGGCAGCAACTGGGGACGCTGGGGCAAGGACGATCAGAAAGGTGCACTGAACCTCATCACGCCGCAGAAGCGCATAGAAGCCGCGAAGCTCGTGAAGTCCGGCCGCCTCGTCTCACTCAGCCGCGATTTCCCCACCAAGCCGCGCCCCGGCAACCACTATCCCGCCGACCACTGGATGCGCAAATCGTCCCTCCCGGGACGCTTCGGCTCGGCGGTGGACTATATCGGCATCTTCTACCACGGCGGCGGCGCCACCCACATAGACGCCCTCTGCCACGTCTGGGACAACGGCGTTATGTGGAACGGCCGCGACCCGAATAAGGAGATCACCTACAACGGCGCCACCTGGGGCTCCATCGAAGCCTGGGCCGATGGCATCGCCACCCGAGGCGTCCTGCTGGACATCCCCAAACTGCGCGGCACGTTCGTGGAGATCGGCGAGCCCGTCCACGGCTGGGACCTGGAGGCCGCCGTCAAGGCCCAAGGCGTCAAGATTACCCCGGGCGATGCCCTCGTCATTCACTGCGGCCGCGAGGCCTGGCAGCGCGCCCACGCGGAGACGCCTTGGGGCTGTCACGAGCTCCAGGGACAGCAGCCCGGCCTCCACGCCTCCTGCCTCGAGTTCATCCGGGAGTGCGACGCCTCGATGCTCGTCTGGGACATGATTGACGCGCGCCCCAGCGGCTACGACCTCCTCATCCCCGTCCACGGCGTCCTCTTCAGCTACGGCATGGCCCTTGTGGACAACGCCCTCCTGGAGCCGCTGGCCCAGGCCTGCGCGGAGGAGAAGCGCTACGACTTCATGCTCGCCATGTCGCCGCTGAAAGTCGTCGGCGCTACCGGCTCGCCCATCAACCCCATGGCGATTTTTTAGACAGCGGCGCCTGCCGCTACATGCCGGGGATCGGTAGGAACTCGTGCACCTCGATAGTATTCCCCGCCATCATCAGGTGTGGTTGATTCGCCAGTGCCTTCTTCAGGCCGTCCTGCGAAGCCGCCTGCAGGATGGAATATCCGCCGATGGCGCTCTTGATTGAGGAGCCCCCGCCGGACTTGAAGCTCTGCGGATTGCCTACGGGCGAACCCATATCCACGATGGCGGCTTTATTCTTTTCGCCCCACGTCATCCAGGCCGCCATCCCGGCCTTTGCCTGCTCCGGCGTCGCCTTTGCCATCTGCTCCATCGCGGAAACGGACGACTGATAGATAACCAGGTACTTCTTCATCGCTGCTCACCTCGGTCAATGATGTTTGCCTTCCCAACCAGCAAACGATAACCGAAGGCAGAGCGGATTTCTGCCATTGCCTATTACAGCATCCTTACAGTTTGAGAGATAGGACTACCTAGAGATCGTCGTCGCCCGCCTATCCCCGTGGCCTCGGCGTCGTCTTTTCTACATTATCTACACGGATGGTCGGCAGGCGGCGCGCCAGCCAATCCGGCGCCCACCAGTTCGCCTTGCCCATCAGCTCCATCGCCGCCAGCACCAGCACCAGGCGCACCAGGGTGGCGTCTATGAAGACGGCGGCCGCGAGGCCGAAGCCAAAGAGCTTCAGCGACCGGTCGTCGCCCAGCATGAAGCTGGCGAAGACGCAGACCATGATCGCCGCGGCCGCCGAGATCACCCGCCCCGTGGCCGCCATGCCGTCTGCAACGGCGCGCGCGTTATCGCCCGTCTTGTCATACTCCTCCCGCACCCGGGTCAGCAGAAAGACCTCGTAGTCCATCGAAAGGCCGAAGACGATGGCGAAGAGCATCATCGGCACCCAGGCGTCAACGGGACCCTCTTTCACGCCGATCAGTGATGCCCCGAACCCCCACTGGAAGACCGCCACCGTCGCGCCGAAGGCCGCGCCGATGGAGAGCATGTTCATGACCACGGCCTTCAGCGGCACCACGACGCTATGGAAGACGACGAGCAACAACAGGAACGAGAGGACCAGCACCGCGCCGATAAAATAGGGCAGCCGGCGCCCCATGTAGTCCGAAAAGTCAACGATGAAGGGCGGCCCGCCCGAGGCATAGATCTCCAGCTTGGTGCTCTGCTCCACCGGCGGCACCGTCTCCTTCCGCAGCCGGTGCACCAGGTCCGTCGTCTCCTTGGATTGGAAGGCCGTGGCGGGGAAAACGGTGATCAGCGCCACCTTCGCGTCCGGGATGATCTGTGGCTCCACCACGGAGGCCACGCCCTCCGTAGCCTTGATCGCCTTCGCCAGCTGCTGGACCTTCGGCGCGTCCGCTTGGCCTCCGGGCGTGTCCGCCACCATCAGGATCGGGCCGTTGAAGCCCGGCCCAAAGCCGTCCGCCAGAAGGTCGTACGCCCGGCGCGTTGTATCGCTCGTGAGGCGGTTGCCCGAATCGGGGAAGCCCAGCCGCATCGAAAAGACCGGCGCCGCGATAAGGATGAGAAGCCCCGCGCTCACGATCAGCGCAGGCCACGGGCGCGCCTGGATGACACGGCTCCACCGGTACCAGAAGGAGCCTGCCATCTCCCCCTCTTTCTTCCCGCCCAGGATGGGCACGCGCAGGCGGTCCACGTTGCGCCCCGCGAAGCCCAGCAGCGCCGGGAGCAGCGTCACCGCCGCGAGCATCGTCATCGCCACGGCGGAGACGCCCGCGATGGCGACGGCGCGCATGAAATCCAGATTCATGATGAAGATGCCGAGCAGCGAGATGACAACGGTGATGCCCGCGAAGACCACCGCTCGGCCCGAGGTGTCCAGCGCGAGGCTGACCGCCTCCTTAGGCTACAGTCCGTCCCGCAATCCCTGGCGATATCGCGTCACGATGAGCAGCGCGTAGTCTATCCCCACGCCGATGCCGATCATTGCCGCCATGGCGCCCGTGAAATCGGGCGTCTGGAGCACGCGGGGATGATGCGGATGATGGCGAATCCGCAGCCGATGCCGAACAAGGCCGTGACGATCGGCAGGCCCATCGCCAGCAGCGAGCCGAACGCGACGATCAAGATGATGATTGCCGCCCCGATTCCGATGATCTCGCTGGAGAAATCTATCTGCTCGGCGAAGATATCGCCGCCCAGTTCCACCTGGATTCCGTCTCTCGGGGCATCCTTCCACACCTCGCGCACGGCCTTCCCGTCGTCCAGGTACTGCTTGTTGTCTCGCTCCGAGAGGTTGATCTCCGCGTAGGCCGCTTTGCCGTCCTTGGAGATCTGGTGCACGTTCTGCGGCCCGTACGGGCTGACGATCTGCTCGTCCTCCAGCACGTTCCCCACCTTGGCGAAGAACTCCTCCATCCGGCTCTTCACGCCCGGGTCGTTCACGCCCTTCTCCGCCTTGAAGACGATCTGACCCTGGAAGCCTGTCCGCTCGCTCAGGCCGCGCTCCTTGAGCAAGGTGATCGCCCGCGCGCTCTCCGAGTCGGGCTGCTTGAACTCTGTGTTGTACTCCCCGCCCACTGCGCCGGAGATGGCGAAGAGGCCGAGCAACAGCACGATCCACGCGATGACAACCGTGCGGCGTTTCCGATAGCAGAACTGAGCGAGCGACTTCACAGGGGTCTCCTATTTCTATGTTCCTAGAAAGTGGGCATCACGAGTGCAAACATATCCAGGGTAGCAGAATGCAACTGGACTGCTATTTCCCTACGTAGGCCGCCTTCAGTCCCTTGATGTTCAGCCTCTTCATCTTGAGCATCGCCTGCGTCACGCGGCCGGCCTTCGCCGGGTCCTTGTCCTGCAGCAACTTCGGCAGGATCGTCGGCACGATCTGCCACCAGAGGCCGTACTTATCCTTTACCCAACCGCACTGGCCCTCGGCTCCACCGTCAGAGGATAGCTTTTTCCACAAGCGGTCCACTTCCCTCTGCGTCTCGCAGTTCACGTAGAGCGATATCGCCTCCGTGAACTTGAACGTCGGCCCGCCGTTCAGCGCCAGCAACTCCTGCCCGGCGACTGTGAACCGCACGATGAAGACGGGCCCCTTCGGCCCCCGTCGCGAGACTTCAAGTATCCTTGCATCCTTGAAGAGCGCGACGTAGAACGTCGCCGCCTCCTCCGCCGTGCCGTCAAACCATAGGAACGGTGTGACCTTCTTCATGTGCTCCTTTGCATCGCCTCTACTTCCTGCCGCGCTTTCCTTTTGAAAGCTTCTGCAATAACTCCTCCAGCCTGTCGTAACTCTCCGCCGCACCCTCCGCCATATCGGTCTGGAGGATGGCCAGCAGGTCTTCCGGCGTCGAATAGACCGCCCGCGCCGTGAGCAGCGTCTTGCCGTTGCGCTCCTCGAACGTCGCCGTCTCCACCGAGATATGCCCCGGGAACCCCTCGTACTCGAAGGTCCAGACCAGCCGCTCCGGCGGCATCACCTCGCGGAACTCGCCCCGGAAGCCGTGCTCCGTGCCGTTCGCCTCCCGGTTGATGAAGCGCCACTTCCCGCCGGGCCGTAGGTCCAGCCTCTCCACGATCGTCGCGTATCTGCGCGGCCCCCACCAGTTCACGATGTGCTCCGCCTTCGTGAAGGCTTCGAAGACCAGCGCCAGCGGCGCGTCGAACTCCCGTGTCAGGACAAGCTCTCGGTCGCCGCGCCTCTCCACCGTCATCTTCCCCACTCGCTTCGCCACCTTCTTCATCTCTTCTTCTCCTTCAGCCTCGCCTCGTTCTCCGCCAGCCGCTCCTTCACCAGCTTCCGCACCAGCGCCAGCGGCGGTGACTTCCCGTACGGCACGTGGATCGTCCCCTTCGTCGTCGTGTAGCCCTTCAGCTCCGCCGCATGCGCCGCCACATACGTGCCGTTCATGGGCATCAGGCTCCAGTGGTCCTTGAAGGCCGCGAACCCCACCAGCATGCCGTTCCGCTTATAGACCGGCATCCCGTAGCTGATGCCCTCCTCCGCCTGGGGCGCGGCGGCCCTGATCGCCGCCCGCACCTGTGCCAGCGTCGCCTTCCTGTCGGGCGGCAGTGACGTCAAGTATCCCCCTACGTCCATCTTCGCTCCCTTTTTGCCGATGTCTCCCTTTCCCATCATTTGTCACCCATTCCGGACTTCCGCCAATAGCGCGGCCAGCCGCTCAAAGCTCTGGGTGAAGCCCATCTTCGCGCCCTCCATCGCTTGAGCGTTCCACCCACTCGACTTTGTGAGCGCGACTTCAAGTCGCATCGTTGTCTTGCCGTGCGTTTCACTAAAGGTAACCGTGTTCAAAAGTTCGTTATCCCAAGCGCAATGGGTAAACACCAGCCGCTCAGGCCGCACAACTTCAAGGAAAGCGCCGGTTACGGGATACTCCGACCCGTCCCGAGGATTCTTCATGTGGATCAGGATGGCCCCACCCGGACGAACGTCCATCTCAAAGACCGGATTTGTGAATCCGTTCGGCCCCCACCACTTCGCCATCTGCTTCGGCTTTGTCCACGCCTCCCACACCAGATCTCGCGGCGCATCGAAGACCCTTGTGTTGACAAGAGGCGGAGGTGTGGTCTCCTTTGTCTCGCCATCCTTCTGCATCTTCGCCAGGTACTCGTCCAGCCGGTCGAACGTCTCATTGATCCCCGCCACCACGCCCATCGCCAGCACCTGCTCCAGTGCCTCAAGGGTGCCGTATATGGCAGTGCTCGTCAGCAGCGTCTTGCGGCCCTTTGCCTCGAATCTCGTCGTGATGACCGAGACAGGCATGTTCTGCGCCGTGTTGCCGTCCTTGTCCGAAAAATAGTCCGTATAGACAATGCGCTCCGGCCTTGCGATCTCGCTGTAGACGGCCTTACCCCAGGCCTCCTCGCCCTTCGGTCCGCGCAGGCAATAATTCCAGACGCCGCCCGGCCGGAGGTCCATCGTGCAGGCAGAGAGCGGCCACGTGCGCGGGCCCCACCACTTCTTCACGTGCGCGCACGAGGTGAAGGTCTCGAAGACCATCTCCCGCGGCGCGTTGAACTCCCGGATGATCGTCAGCTCTCGCTTCGCCTTATCTACCTTTTCTATGTCCTCTCCTTTTCTTGCCTCTCTTCTTTCGTCTTTTCTGCAGGATGCGCAGATAGTCGTCCAGGCGATCGAAACTCTCCTCCCAGAACTGCCGGTAGCGCTCCACCCAGTCAGCGGCCTCTTTCAGCGGCGCTGCGTTCAGCGTGCACGGCCGCCGCTGCGCCTCTCGGCCCTTCGTGATCAGCCCAGCCTGCTCCAGCACCTTCAGGTGCTTTGAGATCGCGGGGAGCGTCATATCGAACGGCTCGCCCAGCTCGGTGACTGAGGCCTCTCCCGAGGCCAGGCGCGCAAGGATCGCCCGACGCGTCGGGTCAGCAAGCGCCGCAAACGTTGTATCAAGGTGGTCGGCTGGCATCGGTATATTACCAATCCGTTTATGAACTAATTGGTAAAATACACTACGAAAAAGTGCCTGTCAAGCATGCTGCGTCAGTAAGTCGGTCGGAACGCCCTAACGGTCTGGGCTGCCTCCGCAACCCACTCACCATCCTGGTAGGGGCTGGCCTCCCCTTTCCAAAGGGCTCCGACTCCATCGGAGGGGCCAGCCCTTCCCATCGGGCGCAAACATCGCGCCTTTACCCTCTCCCAGAATCCAGCGAAGCTGGCTTCGGCCGGGAGAGGGCCAGGGAGAGGTCTCCTTATCCCCTACCTCCCCTTGAACTCCAGCGCCACTTCCCTGTACCACCGCTCGATGGCCCGGTAGTCGTACGGCTGCACCACCTCCGCGACGAAGTGGGTGAAGCCGAGCTTCAGCAGCCGCTCGATGGTGCGCTTCATATCGTCCGGCGTCCCGATCATGAAGTGCCCGTGCATGTCCTCGTAGCTGTCGGCCCGCTTATAGCGCCGCGACTGCACGTACTCCTTCACGTAGGCCTGGTCGTCCGTCATGATGAGCCGCATGTGCATCACCGACTTCTCGATCTCGGCGATGTTCCGCCCCACCGCCTCGCAGTGGCGCTTCAGCGCCTCCACCTTCGGCGCCAGGTTGATCGGCGACCCCGTGAGGTTCCAGCCGTCGCCGTACATCGCGCAATACTTCAGCGTCAGCTGCTCGCCCCAGCCGCCCACCCAGATGGGGATCCGCGGCTTCTGCACCGGCTTCGGATCGCAGATGGCGTCCTGCAGCGTGTAGTACTTCCCGTTGAACGTGACGCGCTTCTCCCGCCAGAGCCTGTCGAAGATCTGGATCGCCTCGCCCATGCGGTGGACGCGCTCGCCCGGCGCCGGGAACGGGATCCCGAACATCGCGTGCTCCCGCTCGTACCACCCGGCGCCGATGCCCATGATCAGCCGCCCGTTCGTGATGTGGTCTATCGTCACCGCCATCTTCGCCAGCAGCGGCGGGTGGCGGTACGTGTTCCCCGTAATCATCACCCCCATGCGCACGCGCTTCGTCAGCGCTCCCAGGGCCGCCAGTGCCGTCCACCCGTCGAAGACCGGCGTGTCCAGGTTCTCCATGTAGAGCGTCGTGATGTAGTGGTCGGACGTCCACATGCTGTCGTAGCCCAGGTCGTCCGCGAACTTCCAGACCTTCACCAGCTCCGACCAGACCGCTCCCTCAGGCGCCGTCTGCAGTCCGAAGCGTATCGGCTGTGTAGGCACTGCTCACCCTCCTTGGTCCTTTTTGTAGGGGCGGCCCGCAGTCTACCTAGCCCCCTACCCCTTCCCTGCGAGGGAAGGGGCTATTCGCATGTCTGTACGTAGGCTCTTTGGCACAGTCAACCTAATGCTCTGCTTATGGGGGAGCGTCAATGGCCGCCGTCGTAATTGAAATGAGGACTGCCTCTATATCACGCTGGACTTGCTCGTTGGAAAAGCGAAGAACTCGAATCCCCAACCCCTCGATGCTTCGGTCACGGTCCCGGTCGTATTCCTGAGTGGACAGGTGGATATCGCCGTCCACTTCGATTGCCAGCGCAGCGCTATCACAATAGAAATCCACGATGAAACCCTGGATGATCTGCTGCCTGCGAAAATGGAGTCCGCCGACCTGGTTGCCCCTCAATCGCCTCCAGAGAACTTTCTCGGCGCCTGTCATCTCCCGCCGCAACAACTTCACGATTTCCCGCTTATCCTCGCTAATCTCCTGCCGTCTCACAACATTGCGTGACAAGTGCACCGATGACCGCTGTTTCACTACTCCGGTTCGTTTCACGGGGTCGTCTTTGTTAAGTCCAACAAATCATCCCTCCTCCTCGCCGTGCTCATTCTGATGGCCTACGCTCGTCCGCGAGCTACGAGAGGGATAAGAGGAAGCTGCTCAGAGGTCTATCCTCTCGTGGAGATGGTATGAGAATACGCCTGCATCACCGCTCTTTCTTCTGTTGCGCTCCACGGGATTGCCTGTGTTAAGTTCAACAAATCGTCCCTCCCCTCGCAGGGGAGGGATAAGAGGGAGAGGTTCACGGTATCCCCAGCACCAGCTTCCCGAACAAGTCCCGGCTCTCCATCGTCTTGTGCGCCTCCGCGGCGTCCTTCAGCTCAAACGTCTTGCTCACGATGCCCCGCAGCTTCCCCTGGTTCACTAACCGCATCACCTCGCCCATCTCGGCCTTCGTCCCCATGTAGGAGCCGAAGAGCTGGATCTGCTTGGTGAACAGCACCCCCATGTGCAGCTTCGCCTCGTAGCCGCTGGTGATGCCGCAGCTCACGAAGCGCGCCCCCTTGGCCATGCTCTGCAGGTCCTTCTCGAACGTCGCCTGTCCAACGTGGTCGAAGACGACGTCCGCGCCCTTGCCCTCGGTGATCTCCTTCACCCGGGCGGCGAAGTCGTGCTGGTCATAGTTGATCGTATGGTCGGCTCCCAAGAGCCGCGCCTTGCCCAGCTTGCCGTCCGTGCTGGCGGTGACGATGGTCCGCGCGCCGACCAGCTTCGCGATCTGCAGCGCCGCCACGCCTACCCCGGAGCCGACGGCCTGGATCAGGACCGTCTCCCCTGGGCGCAGCTTCGTCAGCGTCATCAGCATGTGGTAGGCCGTGAGAAAGGTGAGCGGCATCGCGGCCGCCTCTTCCCACGTGAGGTCGGCGGTCAACAGGTGGACGTTCTCTTGCGGTGCCTTGGCATACTGGGCGTAGCCGCCGTTCGCCATCGAGCCGATCATCACGTAACCGTTGCACATGTTGTCCCTGGCGGAGAGGCAAAAGTCGCAGCGGCCGCAGGTGATGCCCGGGTTCACCACCACCCGGTCGCCCTTGGCCACGCCCTTCACCTGTGCGCCGGTCTCCGCCACCTCGCCTGCGATGTCGCAGCCCAGGATCATCGGCCCCGCGAGCGACGATTTGGTGCCGCGCTGTCCCGCCCGGCGCCACAGGTCCAGGTGGTTGAGCGCCGAGGCGCGTACCCGGATCAGGACCTCGTTCGGGCCGATGGCCGGCTCCGGCACATCGCCGTACTTGAAGACCTCAGGCCCGCCGAACTCGGTGAAGTACGTCGCTTTCATAAAAAAACCTCCGGGGAGTTCTATTGAAACGTGTAGGGGCTGCCCGTCCTCGGGACGACAACGTCGGGGCTATGCCCAGCCCGCTTCCGATCCGGGCCGCCCTCAGGGCCGAAGACGGTCGCAGAGCCGACGGCCCCTACCGGACTCGTTGCCAACGTTCTCTCCCATGACGGGGCGAGAGGAGAGGATGCTATTGCTTCACGCATCGCCCTCATGGGTAACCTCCGAGGGTTCTGTCGAAACGTGTAGGGGCTGCCCGTCCTCGGGACGACGAAGTCGGGGCCATGCCCAGCCCGCTTCCGCTCCGGGCCGCCCTCAGGGCCGAAGACGGTCGCAGAGCCGACGGCCCCTACCGGACTCGTAGACCCTTCGCTCCTGAGAAAACGACTGGCGCTCAGGGTGACGACGCTACGCATATCGTGTCGGGATCTTGGCCGCTTCGTGGAGGAACGACTGGATGCCGTAGTTGTACCGGTAGAGCTTGTCTATCCGCGTCTGGTCCGGGCCGACGGCGCGCATCGGGTCGTCGAGCATCGTCAGGTGGTTCAGCGTGTGCTTGGTGTCGGCGCGGCCGTTGGCCTGGATGTTCTGGAACATCTCCTTCCAGGCGCTGTAGGTGCCTTCGATGACGAAGTCCAGGTCCGGGACGGCGCCGGCGGAGGCCTCGGCGACATGCTCGCAGGTGTAGCCGTCGAAGAGGAAGGTGTAGAGGTGGGTCTGCCTGTGCTTCCCATCGGCCAGGATGCGGATGCCGAGGGCCAGGTCCATGGTGCCGAGGGAGCGAAAGTTGGGATTGCCGTTGACGCTTCTGGCGAGGGCCTCCATGAAGGCGAGGGATGGGAAGTCTATGGTGGCGGTTTGCTGGCTCACGGCGCCTCCTTCGGCACAGGGTCGCCCCAGGGCCTCCCCGAGGGTCACATGATGATGGCACGGGTTGCCTGAGGCGTCAACCGCAGAGAAGACGGAGGCCATCTCAGAGACAACCTCTATGAATTCTACCCGAGGAAACGCCGTATCTTTGAGCGTAATCGGCGTGCGTTTCTCAATTCGCACTCCCAGACAGTGAGCGCTTGCCAAGTCATTTTTCTCAGACTGACCAGATTGGCCGTGTCACGCTTCACGTTCTGAGCACGTTTCTTTGCCCAGAAGGTCGCATGAGTCTTAGGCGTGCTCAACCCTCGTTTGCAGGAATGAGCATGCCAAAAGCAGCCGTGGACAAAAATGACTGCCCTGCGGCCTGGAAAGACAAGATCGGGCTTCCCCGGTAGATCGGCTCGGTTGAGACGGAAACGATAGCCCATTCGATGCACGAGCTGGCGGACTGCCAACTCAGGCTTTGTGTCTCGACCCTTGACGGCGCGCATATTCGCGCTGCGCCGTTGCTTAGAGACTCGGTCCACTATCGGCGAAACTTCTTAGAAAGCCATTCGTAGACGGCTTTCTGCTCATCCTGGCCTGCTCGTCGTACTTGGGAGAGAAGCCAGATCGTTGTCGGTTTTTCGGTCGTGATGTTCTTTGCGCCCTGATTGCATGTGGAGCAGAGCGTTCGAAGGTTCGCCAATTCATCTTTGCCGCCCAGGTCCTTATCCTTGATATGTCCTAAGTGCAGTCGAACCTTCCGTCCGGTGGCCGGGTCAATCTCGCCCGGCGTCAAGCCGCACATCTGACACGTGAACCCGTTGCGATCAAGGACCTCTGCTCTGAGCTTCGCAGAGATGCCGCGCGCGAATGTCACGGCCTTTTCTGTCGGCCTGCGCTAAAGCATATACTCGCCCGGCTTGAGCTTTGCGCTGTCGTTGTGCGAGATGATCGGCCAGTCCTCTTGCTCCCGTAATTCGCGCAGACGCCTCGCCCATTCACTGACATCGCGGCCGACTGCATCACGGATCTGTAGGGACGTGACCACTTCTCCTACGTGTGCAAGCAGGAACTGTCTGATTCGTTCTTTAGACCCCGGCCTTCGCGTTGCCATAAGCTTCGACTGGTTCCTGTCGGGAAATTCTCAGATACTGTAGTAGCTGTGCGCCGATAAACTTCGTGTAGGCAGGGGGGATCGCCTCATTTATTTCCCCCTTGCTCATCCAATCAATTCCCATAGCCGACCGCGCCGCTGCCAGAGAGCAGTTTCCGCCTCCTGTGACTTGCACGAAATCCGTCCACTCATTCGTCTTTCCGAAATGGGACTTTCGAGATCGAAGGTGTGTACTCGGGGGTGCGTACTGTGTGCCGGGACAAGAATCGGAAAGTTTGATTCAAAGAGCCTATGCCGTAAAACGCGCAGACCTGGGAACATCGTCCCGCAGAGAACGATTGGGTCTCGCAGGGGCGCTCCCTCCACGTTCTCGATAACGTACGGCAGTCCGATTTGAAGCAGCATGTCACGTACCAATTCGATCAAACGCGGCCATTTATCGCCGTTGCGATTACGCTTCGCAAGGTCGGAGTACGACTGACAAGGAGGAGAGGGGCGTGGATTGCATCGAACTGAGTAATCAACACAGGATCGAGAGAGAGTGCATCAGCCTGCAGAAAAGCAAATGGATAATTGGGCTGCGAGTCGATGTCCACACCCACAACCTCAAACCCGGCTTGACTGTAGCCTACCCCAGCTCCACCCGCGCAACAAAAAAGATCCAGAAGGCGCGGCTTTCGGCATGCCTTCTCCCGTGAGCCCTCAGCGTGGCCCCGATATATAAAACCGCCGGAAGACTCTGGGCTTCGGTTGCTGTTAATTCTTGTGGTCAGAGGGCTGCGCATGGATGCAACTCAGCTTGCGCTATACGAAATTGACTGCTAGTAACGTAATACTGCTTGACCGGTTGCTGTATGTCAATCAGCAGATGACATCGTGATTCTCAATCTGCCGTGTACTTGACACTCTCTCCTACTCCGTTTAGTATTGTTTCGTGAGCGTATCGCTACGCTCACGCCTTCGCCAGGACAGAGAGCCGGGGAGGCGTCCCGCTCGGGCTTCCGCCCGCATCGGGACGTCTCCCTTTCTTTTTGTCCCGATTGCGGCAGGTCATGAACTGCCGTGGTCGAAAAGACGCAGGCGGCCCTTGGCTGTTCCGGAGCACAATTTGGCGAAAGGATGACGACCGCGCCAGGTTCATACGGCCGACGGATGTCGCTGTGCACAACTGCGGACGCTCACCTCCGGGTGAACGTGCAGCCCACCGGCGGGCATTGGACTTGGCGTTCCGTTCGCGGAACGAGACTCGAAAAGAAGGGCCGCCTGCGCACACATCGCGCCACTCAGTCATTCAGAACCAAGAAAGGAGCCGACGGAATGAACAAAACATCAGGAGGCAACAAGATGGACAACCTGTAGGGGCGCGGGGCACGCGCCCCTGACTCCCACCAAATGGGCCAGCGCCCCCTGCACCCCCGTCTCCCCCTCCTCTCCCTAGCTCCCGTCCTCGGGAGCGAAGATGGGAGAGGAATAAAAGGAGAGGGTGACTCCGTTGCAGGGTGGAACCTGCTCCCTCTGCCCCTCCGCTTCCTCTCCTCTCCCTAGCTCCCGTCCTCGGGAGCGAAGATGGAGGAGGGACAAAAGGAGAGGGTGACTCCGTTGCAGGGTAGAACCTGCTCCCCTACCGCTTGGCGGCGGGGGCGGCGTCCGGGTCGGGGCCGGGGGCCTTCTCGCGCTCCTTGGAGAGCTTGGTGGCGATGGGCGTGACCTTCCAGAACTTGGGCAGGTAACGCTGCCAGTTGTCCAGGATGTCGCGGGCCTTGGGGCTGCCGGTGTAATCGAGGTGGCGCTGGATCAGGGAGCGCAGGACGCTGACGTCCTCCGGCTCCGCGACGCGGGCGTGGGAGATGAGCTCCGGGTTGTAGCGGTGGATGAACTGGTCGGCCTCGTCCAGAACGTAGGCCTGGCCGTTGGTCATGCCTGCGCCGAAGTTGCGCCCCGTCTCGCCGAGGACGACGACAAGCCCGGCGGTCATGTATTCGCAGCAGTGGTCGCCCGCGCCTTCGACGACGGCGGTGGCGCCGCTGTTGCGGACGGCGAAGCGCTCCCCGGCGCGGCCCGCGGCGAAGAGGAAGCCCCCGGTGGCGCCATAGAGGACGGTGTTGCCCATGATGATGTTCTCGCTGGGGGCGAAGCGGACGTTCTTGGGCGGGCGCACGATGATCTCGCCGGCGGCCATCCCCTTGCCGACGTAGTCGTTGGCCTCGCCCTCCAGGACGAGTCGCAGACCGCCGACGCAGAAGGCGCCGAAGCTCTGGCCAGCGCTGCCCCGGAAGGTGACCTCGGCAACGTGGCGCGGCATGGTTGAAGTGTGATGGCGGTATGCGATCTCGCCGGCCAGCCGCGCGCCTACGGTGCGGTTCACGTTCCGGATGGCGTAGTCCAGCTTCACGGGATTGGGGCCTTCGATGGCGGCGCGGGCGTCCTTGACGATCTGGATGTCCAGGGGCATATCGCCGGGGCGCTCGTTGCGGGGCGTGTTGCAGCGGCGCGGCTTGGTGTTGGAGGGGTCGGGATTTGCAAGCAGCTTGCTCAGATCAACCAGGTGGGCGCGGGGGTTCTTCACCTGGCGCTGGCGCAGGAGGTCGGTGTGGCCGATGACCTCATCGAGGCTGCGATAGCCGAGGGAGGCGAGGATCTCGCGGACCTCCATGGCGACGAAGCGGAAGTAGTTGGCGGCCATCTGGGGGGTGCCGAAAAACTTCTTCCGCAGCTCCTCCTTCTGGGTGGCGACGCCGACGGGGCAGGTGTTGAGGTGGCACTGGCGGGCCATCTTGCAGCCGATGGCGATGAGGGCGCCGGTGCCGAAGCCGATATCCTCCGCGCCGAGCATGGCGGCGATGACGACATCGCGGCCGGTGCGGATGCCGCCGTCCGTCTTGACGCGGACGCGGCCCCGGAGGTCGTTCATGACGAGGGTCTGCTGGGTCTCGGCGAGGCCGATCTCCCAGGGGACGCCGGCGTTCTTGATGGAGCTGAGGGGCGATGCGCCGGTGCCGCCGGTATCGCCGCTGATGAGGATGTTATCGGCATAGCCCTTGGCGACGCCGGCGGCGATGGTGCCGACGCCTGATTCGGAGACGAGCTTAACGGCGATGCGCGCGCGGGGGTTGGCCTGCTTGAGATCGTAGATGAGCTGGGCCAGGTCTTCGATGCTGTAGATATCGTGGTGCGGCGGCGGCGAGATGAGCTGGATGCCGGGGACGGCGTGGCGCAGCCTGGCGATGTGCTCCACCACCTTGTGGCCGGGGAGCTGGCCGCCTTCGCCGGGCTTGGAGCCCTGGGCCATCTTGATCTCCAGCTCATCGGCGGAGGCGAGGTATTCCGCGGTGACGCCGAAGCGGCCTGAGGCGACCTGCTTGATGGCGCTGCGGGCCGATTCGCCGGTGGGGCCGGGCCAGTAGCGTGAGGGGTCGTCGCCGCCTTCGCCGGTGTTGCTCTTGGCGCCGATGAGGTTCATAGCCTTGGAGAGCGTCGTGTGGGCCTCCGGGCTGAGGGCGCCGAGGGACATGGCGCTGCTGACGAAGCGCTTGACGATGGCCTCCACCGGCTCCACCTGGTCCAGGGGGATGGGCGAGCCGGGCTTGAAGTCCAGGAGGTCACGGATGGCCATGGCTTCGCGGCCGTCCACGAGCTTGGAGAAGGCCTTGTAGTCCTCGTAGCGGCCCGAGGTGACGGCGGCGTGCATGAGCTTGACCATCACGGGGCTATTGAGGTGCTCTTCGCCGTCCTTCCGGAAGCGATAGTAGCCGTAGTCGTCGAGCTTCTTGCCGGTGGCGGGCTGGAAGGCGTGGGCGTGGCGGGCGACGACGTCTTCCGCGATCTCCTTGATGCCGATGCCGCCGATGGCCGAGGTGGTGCCGGTGAAGCAGCGCTCGATGAGGGCGCTCGAGACGCCGATGGCTTCGAAGATCTGCGCGCCCTGGTAGCTGGTGACGGTGGAGATGCCCATCTTGGACATGATCTTCAGGATGCCGCCGTCTATCGCCTTCCGGAAGTTCTTCTGGGCCGTCTTGTGGTCCATATCCGGGATCTCGCCGGCCTCGATGAGCTCGCCGATGATCTCGAAGCCGAGATAGGGGTTCACGGCGTTGGCGCCGTAGCCCAAGAGGGCCGCGAAGTGATGGACGTCGCGCGGCTCGGCGGACTCGACGATGAGGCTGGCGCGCATGCGCTTGCCGGAGCGGATGAGGTGCTGGTGCACCGCGCCGACGGCGAGGAGGGCGGGGATGGGGGCGGAGACGGCATCGGCGCCGCGATCGGTGAGGACCAGGAGAGAAGCGCCCTGCTCGATGGCGTGGAGGGCGGAGGCGCAGAGGTCGGCCAGGGCCTTTTCAAGGCCCTCGGCCCCGGCGGCGGCGAGGAAGGTGCAGGTGAGATCGGCGTGCTTGAAGGTCTTATCGTGGAGGCCCTTGAGCGCCGCCAGCTCTTCATTGGAGAGGAGGGGCGAGGAGAGGTGGATGAGGTGGGCGTGCTCCGGGGTCTCCTCCAGGAGGCTGTGGCGCGGGCCCAGGTAGGCGTTAAGGGACATAACGAGCTCTTCCCGCAAGGGGTCTATGGGCGGGTTGGTGACCTGGGCGAAGCGCTGCTTGAAGTAGCTGTAGAGAAGGCGCGGCTTATAGGCGAGGACGGCGAGGGGGGTGTCGTCGCCCATGGAGAAGACGGGCTCTTTGCCATCCAGCACCATGGCCTTGATGACGAAGGACATATCCTCCAGGGTGTAGCCGAAAAGGCGCTGGCGCTGGAAGACGTCCAGGTGGCCGTTGGGGCTTTCCGGCTTGGCGGGGCCATCCACGTGCCCGAGGCGGTACTGATGCTTCTGCACCCACTTGCCGTAGGACTCGCGGGAGGCGTACTTGTTCTTGATCTCCCGGTTGCGGAGGATGCGCTTCCTGCCGGTGTCCACGGCGATCATCTCGCCGGGGCCGAGGCGACCCTTTTCGATGACGCGGGCATCGTCCAGGTCCACGACGCCGACCTCGGAGCCCATGACGACGATGTTATCGTCCGTGAGCTTGAAGCGCGCGGGGCGGAGGCCGTTCCGATCGAGGCAGGCGCCGGCGACGACGCCGTCCATGAAGGCGAGGGCGGCTGGGCCGTCCCAAGGCTCCGTGATGGAGGCGTGGTATTCGTAGAACTCCTTCCACAGGGGTTCCATGTGGGGCATATTCTCCCAGGGCTCGGGGACGAGCATCATCATGGTGTGGAGGAGGTCGCGGCCGGACTGGGCCAGCAACTCGGCGGCGTTATCGAGCATCGCGGAGTCGCTGCCGCCCTCCCAGATGATGGGGAGGAGCTTCTTGAGGTCGCCGCCCCAGACCTTGGAGTGGAGCTCCGGCTCGCGGGCGCGCATCCAGTTGGTGTTGCCCTGGAGGGTGTTGATCTCGCCGTTGTGGGCCAGGTAGCGGAAGGGCTGGGCGAGGTACCAGTTGGGGAAGGTGTTGGTGCTGTAGCGCTGGTGGTAGAGGGCGAGGGCCGTCTCGAAGTCCTTGTCCTCAAGGTCGCGGTAGAAGTGGGCGAGCTGGGGCGCGACGAGGAGGGCCTTGTAGACGACGGTCTTATCAGAGAACGAGGGGATATAGAGGTCATTGAGGCCGCTCTCGGCTGCGTGATTTTCGGCGACGCGGCGGGCCAGGTAGAGGGCGCGGCCGAACTTCTCCTCGGAGCCGCCGTGGCGGCCCATGAGGAGCTGTTCGATCTCGGGCTCGCTTTCGCGGGCCATGACGCCCAGGGCGGACTGGTCGGTGGGGACTTTGCGCCAGCCGAAGCTGTGGATGCCCTGCTCTTTGACGGCGGCTTCGATGATCTCCCGGGACTTCTTGGCGGCCTCGGAATTCTTGCCGGGGAGGAAGACCATGCCGACGGCGATGTCCTTGCCATCGGGGGCGCGGTGGCCGAGCTTGGCGATCTCGCGCTGCATGAGCTTGTGCGGCACCTGGGTGGTGATGCCTGCGCCATCGCCGGTCTTGCCATCGCCGCTGATGGCGCCGCGGTGAGTGACGTTGCAGACGCACTGGACGGCCTTCTCCAGGATGCCGTGGCTCCTGTGGCCCGTGACATCGGCGACGAAGCCGACGCCGCAAGCGTCCCGCTCATAGCGCGGGTCATAGAGGGTGCCGCTCATGTCCTGTTTGCCGCTAGCCATGCCGTGCTCCACCGGGTTGCTTCCGGTCACAGGACCGGTAAGTACCGCTTGATCTCGTAATCGTGCACCTGGGTGCGATACTGCTCCCACTCCAGGCGCTTGTTCTCGATAAAGCTTTCGTAGGTATGGTCGCCGAGGGCCTTGCGGAGGAGCGCGCCCTGCTCCGCCGCCTCGATTGCCTCGCGGAGGCTGCGCGGCAGGCTCTTTATGCCGAGCTTGGCGCGCTCGGCCTCGGTGAGGGAGGCCGCGTCCTGCTCCATAGGAGGCGGGAGCGGGGCGCTCTTCTCGATGCCTTCCAGGCCGGCGGCCAGGAGGGCGCTGAGGGCGAGGTAGGGGTTGCAGGCGGCGTCCGGCGCTCGGTATTCGATGCGCGTGGCGTCTTCGCGGCCGGGGCGGTGGGCCGGGATGCGGGCGAGGTCGTTGCGGCCCCGGGACCAGGTGACGTGGATGGGGGCCTCGAAGCCGGGGACGAGGCGTTTGTAGGAGTTGACCCACTGGTTGGTGGCGATGGTGATTTCCGGGGCGTGGCGCAGCTGTCCCGCCAGGAACTTTTGGGCGATATCCGAGAGCTGGTGCTGGCCCTTCTTGGTGGCGAAGGCGTTCCCTTCGTCCTTAAAGAGAGACTGCTGGAAGTGCATGCCGCTGCCATTGACGCCGAAGATGGGCTTGGGCATGAAGCTGGCGTAGACGCCCTGCTTGGTGGCGAGCTCTTTGACGACGGCTTTGAAGGTGATGATGCTATCGGCGATGGTGAGGGCGTCGCCGTAGCGAAGGTCAATCTCGTGCTGGCTGGGGGCGCCTTCGTGGTGGCTGTATTCGACGGAGATGCCCATCTGCTCCAGGGTCAGCACCGTCTCGCGGCGGAGGTCGCCGCCGAGCTCTTGGGCGATCTGGTCGAAGTAGCCGCCCTGGTCCACGATCTGCGCGCCGATGCTGTCCTTGAAATAGAAGTACTCCAGCTCGACGCCGGTGTAATAGGTGTAGCCCATATCGCTGGCGCGCTTGAGGTTGCGCTTGAGGACCTGGCGCGGGTCGCCTTCAAAGGGCTTGCCCTCGGGGGTCAGCACATCGCAAAACATCTTGGCGACGGCGTTCTGCTTGGGACGCCAGGGGAGCAGGGTGAAGGTGGTGGGATCGGGCATGGCGATCATATCGCTCTCGCCGTGGCGGGCGTAGCCTTCGATGGCGGCGCCATCGAAGAGCTTGCCGCGCTCCATGGCCTCCCGGAGCTCCTCCACCGTGATGGCGAAGCCCTTCAGGTTCCCGAGGATATCGGTGAACCAGAGGCGAATGAATTTGACATCGTTTTCCTTGACCGTATGGAAAACGAAGTCCCGAGCTTCCTTGTTGTCCCTGGTAGCCATGTCCTACGCTCGCCCGTCCAAGCGCTGGGCGGAGGTCCAGCAGCGGGGCTGTGGGCGAGGGCCGGTTGCCTCTCCGGCTTCCGCGCCTGGGGCCGCGCCTCTGGGCGTCCTGATAAAAGATGAACTGAAAATATAGTGGATTGTGAACTTTTTGTCAAAGTCCACAACAGGAGAAACTAGGCTTCGAAGCGGCTAAAGGCGACACAGGCGTTCTGGCCGCCGAGAAGGGAAGGCTAGCGATAGGCCTCACGGCGGTGGAGGACTCGAAGAACGGTCAATGTTTCAGATTGTGAATCTAAAACAAAAAAGACGCGCCAGTCCCCCACCCGCAACCGAGAAATGCGCTCACGCCCGTGAAGGAGCTTGACGTCACCGTAGCCTATTTCGCAGAAACGCTCCAAGGCCCGAAGAACCCGCTGGTGGGTCTCCTCATCGAGGCGTGTCTGATCTTTCCTGGCGCGGATTGACCAGGTAAGTCGCCAAATCATTGGCGACGAGTGCTTCTTCGTCGAACCTCTTCGTGGGGAACCACACGCCCAGCTTTGTAATCAGCAAGGCCTTCAGCGATAGCCGCTTCCCCCTCTTCTGAAAGCTCCTCATCATCGAAGGGGGCATTGAGGACGGCCCGAAGAACCGGGTCATCCTTTGACTTCAGTTCCTCTAAAAGGCGGCGAGCGGTAGAAAGATTCTTCCGGGGAAGAAGATCCACAAGGCGATGCAACTGCTCGCGGTTTGATCTGCGGGGTTTCATTTGTGCCTGAGCCATCCGCGTCCTCCTGCCTCATTCCTCCAAGCAAGATACCACAATAGGCCGGAACTCGGGCCTACGCTTCGAAGCGGCCAAAGGCGACACAGGCGTTCTGGCCGCCGAAGCCGAAGCTGTTCTTGATGGCGACCCGGACCTCTTTTTTGCGGGCGATATTGGGGACGTAATCGAGGTCGCACTTGGGGTCGGGGACTTCCTGGTTGATGGTGGGATGGATGATGCCTTCCGTGATGGTCTTCACACAGGCCACAGCCTCCATGCCGCCCGCGGCGCCCAGGCCATGGCCGATCATGGATTTCGACGAACTGATGGGTACCTGGAAAGCGCGCTTGCCGAAGAGCCGCTTGATGGCGAGGGTCTCCGTGAGGTCGTTGAGGGGCGTTGAGGTGCCGTGGGCGTTGATGTAGTCCACCTCTTCCGGCGCGAGGCCCGCATCCTCGATGGCGCGCTCCATGGCCTTGGCGGCGCCTGCGCCGTCTTCATCGGGCGCGACGATGTGGAAGGCGTCGGCCGATGCGCCGTAGCCCAGGATCTCGGCGTGGATGGTTGCGCCGCGTCGCATGGCGTGCTCCAGGCTTTCGATGATGAGGATGCCCGCGCCTTCGGCGGGGATAAAGCCGTCGCGCTTGGCATCGAAAGGGCGGCTGGCCTTGGAGGGATCATCGTTGAAGCCGGTGCTGAGGGCCTTCATCACGGCAAAGCCGCCCAGGCCCAGGAGACTGATGCCTGCCTCGACGCCGCCGGTGACCATGACGTCGCAGTTGCCGCGGCGAATCACCTCCGCCGCCTCGCCGATGGCCTGGTTGCCCGCGGCGCAGGCCGTGACGACGGTGGAGGAGTAGCCCTTGAGGCCATAGGTAAGGCTCACTTGGGAGGCGGCCATGTTCGGCAGGGTCATGGGGAAGAAGAAGGGGCTGAGGCGCATACCGCCCTTGGCGACGAGGGTACGGACGCCCTCTTCGATAGTCGGGTAGCCGCCGTTGCCGTTGCCGAGGAGGACGCCGACCTTGAAGGGGTCTTCCCTGGTCATATCGAGCTTGGCATCGGCGATGGCTTGGGCGGCGGCGACGACGGCGAACTGGGAGAAGCGGGCCATGCGGCGCGCGGCCTTTGGCTCGATGACGTTTTCCGGCGAGAAGCCCTTCACTTCGCCGGCATAGGTGCAGGGGTAGCCTTCGGGATTGATAAGGGTGAAGTGGGCGATGCCGGAGCGGCCTTCGACGAGGGATTTCCAATAGTCGGCGACGGTGTTGCCGATAGGGGTGAGCGCGCCAAGGCCGGTGATGACGACGCGCTGGGAGGGGGGACGGTGCTTAGGCATGCATCCACTATATCGCAGTGGGGCTGGAGGCGGGGTAGGCGTCCGGGATGATGCCGAGGACAGCTTCGCGTACCTCTCCGGCGATGAAGAGGGAGCCGGTGGCGATGATGAGGTCGCCTTTGCGGTAGCGGCTCTTCGCATAGGCGAGGGCGGCGGCCGTATCCGGCTTGGTGATGGCGAGGATGCCGCCGCTCGCCAGGGCTTGCGCGACCTCCTGGGCGGGGACCGCCTTGGGATGCTGGGATGCTGTGGCAATGACATCGCCCGGCAGTCCTTTGAGCGCGGCAACCATGCCGCCAAGGTCCTTTGTGCGGTTGACGCCGAAGATGAGGTGGGCATTGGCGTAGGTGAAATCGTGCTGAAGGCTTTCGCGGAGGCGGGCGATGGAGTAGGGGTTGTGCGCGCCGTCCACGATGACGAGCGGTTCTTGGGCGACGACCTCCACGCGCGCGGGCCACTTGACGCGCGAGAGGCCGCGGACGATGGCCTCGGGGGTGATGGTGGCGCCGAGGCCACCGAGGGTCTCGCAGATGGCGATGGCGGCGGCGGCATTCTCGCGCTGGAAATCGCCAAGGAGGGGCAGGCGCACGCGATAGGTCTGCTTGACGGTGGTGATGGACAACTCCTGGCCGGTGATGTCCTTGGAGAGCAGTTCGATGGACGTATCGCGGCCGGCGTTCACCAGAGGCGCCCCTTTGGCCTGGGCTATGCGCACGATGGCCTCCAGCGCTTCGGGCTGCTGGGCGCTGACGACGACGGGGACGCCGGGCTTGATGATGCCGGCCTTCTCCTCCGCGATCTTGGCCAGCGTATCGCCGAGGACCTCCGTGTGGTCCAGGCTGATATTGGTGATGGCGCATAGCCTGGGCGTCAGGACGTTGGTGGCGTCCAGGCGGCCGCCGAGGCCGACTTCGACAACGGCGATGTGTGCGCCTGCTCTGCGGAAGTGGAGGAAGGCGAGAACAGTAAGGACTTCGAAGACGGTGACAGGGCCGAGGACGGGATCGGCGTTGACCATGTCTACGACCTGGCGGACCTCGGTGACGCGCTGGGCGAAGTCGCGTTCGGAGATGGGCTCGCCGTCCATGGCGATGCGCTCGCGGACGGTATGCAGGTGCGGCGAGGTGTACTGGCCCGTCTTATAGCCCGCCGTAGTGAGGATGGAGGCGACCATGGCGACGGTGCTGCCCTTACCCTTGGTCCCGGCGATGTGGACAGAGGGATAGACCAGGTGCGGGTTGCCGAGGCGGCGAAGCATCTCCCGGACGCGCTTCAGGTTGAAGTCGCGGTACTTCACGCGCGACGTGGAGGCGCGTTCGTAATCGGCGAAGGAGAGGACGTACTGGAGGGCGCGTGGGTAGTCCATGGGTTGGCCGTGGTGACGATACCAGGGGAATTATACATCCACGGATGGGGAGATTTCGCCACAGATTCCACAGACGCACTGAGATAGATGGTGAAGAGAAGATACGCTTGTGCCTTGAACAGGTATACTGAGTCGGCAGGCCGTATTTGGACTGAAGAGATGAAGTTGCCTATCACGATATCCCAGGACGAAGACGGGATGTTCATCGCCGAATGTCCTTCCATCCCAGGGTGCTTCAGCCAAGGGAAGACTCGGGCGGAGGCGGGGAAGAACGTGCGCAAGGCCATCAAAGAGTGTCTGGCCGTCCGGTCGGGGGCTCCCTTTGTTTAGGTCTCCCCGCGGCACCGCTGATATCCTGCCCGCCGACCAGCCGTACTGGCGCTATGTGGAGACCACGGCTGCGGAGCTGTGCGAGCGATTCGGCTATGGGCGCATAGAGACGCCGATCTTCGAGGATGCGAAGCTCTTCAACCGCTCGGTGGGCGAGGCGACGGACATCGTTGAGAAGGAGACGTACAGCTTCAAGGACCGGGGGAACGACGATCTGACGTTGCGCCCGGAGGGGACGGCCCCGGTCTGCCGCGCCTACCTCGAGCACGGGATGCACGTCCTGCCCCAGCCGGTGCGCCTCTACTCCATCCACGCGCAAATGTTTCGCTACGACCGCCCGCAAGCCGGGCGCTATCGCCAGTTCCATCAAGTGAACGTGGAGGCGATCGGAAGCCAAGAGGCGGCGGTGGATGTGGAAATCATCGAGATGGCGTGGCGGCTCTTCGCGAAGCTGGGGCTGAGGAACCTGACGGTCGTCTTGAACAGCATCGGCGACAGGAGCGATAGGCCCACGTACATCGCCGCGCTCAAGAGGTACTACGAACCCCTGGCGGCGCAGCTCTGCGGCGATTGTAAGCGCCGCTTGGAGACGAACCCGCTGCGGCTCCTGGACTGCAAGAAGGAGACGTGCCGGCCGCATACGGAGCAGGCGCCGCGCACGCTGGACTTTCTTTCGGACTCTTCGCGGGGGCACTGGAACGAGCTGACCGCCTCACTCAAGACGCTGCATATCCCGTTCACGATAGACCATCGGCTGGTGCGAGGCCTGGACTATTACACGCACACGGTCTTCGAGATCGTGCCGCAGGAGGATGGGGCGCAGAGCACCATCGGCGGCGGCGGACGGTACGATGGGCTCATCGAGCAGCTGGGCGGCAAGCCTACTCCCGCCGTGGGATTCGCCACAGGGATGGAGCGCATCATCCTGAACCTGAAGCGGCAGGGCATCGCCGTGCCGGGACAGCGCGGCATCACGGCCGTGGTGGTGCACCTTGGCGATGGGGCGAGGGCGCACGCGCTATCGCTGGCCTCCTCCCTTCGGGAGCAGGGCGTGACGGCGGTGCTGGCGCCGGGCGGAAAGAGCATGAAGGCGCAGATGCGCTATGCGGAGAGCGTGGGCGCAGCCTATGCGCTCATCCTGGGCGACGACGAGGTGCGGCAAGGCGTGGTGGCGGTGAAGCGGATGGCGGATGGCTCCCAGCGGCAGGTGGCGATGAGCGAGGCGGCGGCGGCGGTCAGGTAGGCGAAGTCTTCGTCCTTCCAGAAGGCGGCTTTGACGGCCTCTCTGTACTCCGGCTCTACGTAGTCGGACCAGATGGTGTGCGGCTCGTTGATATGGGCATCGCAATCGAAGACCGAGAAGTCCTTCTCCATCAGCATCCCGCTGCCCTCCATGGTTGCGCCGCCATCGCCCGAGGAAGTGGGAGCATAGCGAGGGAGCGGCAGGGGAGTCAACCGCCCAGGAGCCTTGATAACGAGCCTTGATGTGTCGCGGCCCGCCCTTCTGGAAACCGCTCTATGCCCAGGTGGGGTATACTTTCTCTATCTCAAGCCCCCGCGACGGGGGCTTTCTCACGATAGACGCATATGATCGAAAAACTGCTGCCGAAACTGAAGGCCCAGGAGCGCCGGTACGACGAGCTTGCCGAAATGATGGGCAGGCCCGATATCGTGACCGATTTCCAGAAGGTGCAAGGGCTTGCCAAGGAGCGCGCCTCCCTCGAGCGGGCGGTGACGCTCTACCGCGAATACAAGCGCATCGAGAAGGAGATCGCCGAGGCGAAGGCGATGGTCGCCTCCGGCGGCGACGCCGAGATGCTGGCGATGGCGAAGGACGAGCTGGCCAGCCTGGAGAGGCGCCGGGACCGGCTGGGGCCAGACCTGCAAGTGGCGGTCCTGCCGGTGGACCCGAACGATGAGAAGAACGTCATCGTGGAGATACGCGCAGGCACGGGCGGCGACGAGGCGGGCATCTTTGCCGCCGACCTCTACCGGATGTACACGCGCTACGCCGCCATGAAGGGCTGGGCGGCGGAAGTGATGGACAGCAGTGATTCCGGGGCCGGCGGCTTCAAGGAAATCATCTTTGAGGTGCGCGGCAAGGGGGCCTATAGCCGCCTGAAGCACGAAAGCGGCGTCCACCGCGTCCAGCGGGTGCCGGAGACGGAGGCCAGCGGGCGCATCCATACCTCCACGGCCACAGTGGCGGTGCTGCCGGAAGTGGAGGAGGTGGACATCCACATCAACCCGGCCGACCTGAAGATAGACATCTTTCACGCGGGAGGCCACGGCGGGCAGAACGTCCAAAAGGTCGCCACAGCGGTGCGCATCACTCACCTGCCCTCGGGCATCGTCGCCACCTGCCAGGACGAGCGATCCCAGCTGAAGAACAAGACCAAAGCGATGAAGGTCCTGCAGGCGCGCCTGATGGACATGGAGACGCAGAAACAGGAACAGGCCATCTCCAGCGCGCGGCGCTCCCAAGTGGGCACCGGCGACCGCTCCGAGAAGATACGCACCTATAACTTCCCGCAGAACCGGGTGACGGACCACCGCATGGACGTGACGCTCCACAACCTCTCCGAAATCATGGACGGCAAGATCGAAGGGCTCATTGACCAGCTGCTGGCGCACGAGCAATCGCGGCGGCTGGAGGAGGCGACGGCGTGAAGACGGCGGAGGCCCTGCGCGCCGCGCGGACGGCGCTGGAAGAGGCGGGCATCCAGGAAGCGCGGCTGGAGGCGGAGGTGCTGGTCATGCACGCCGCCGAGCGGACGCGGGAATCTCTCTATGCCTCGCTGGGCGAGCCGGTGACCATAACCGCCCGAGAGCGCCTGGGAGGTTATCTGGAACGGCGGCTTCAGCGGGAGCCGCTGGCCTATATCACGGGCCGGCGCGAGTTCTTCGGCCTGGACTTCACGGTGGACCACCGCGTCCTTGTGCCGCGACAGGAGACGGAGACGCTGGTGGAGCTGGCGCTGGACATCGCCCGCGGGCCGTACCGCGGGTCATGCGCCATCGCCGATGTGGGAACCGGGAGCGGGGCAATCGCAGTGAGCCTGGCGGCGAACCTGCCCAAGGCGGCGCTCTACGCCATAGACATCTCGAAGGATGCGCTGGAGGTCGCCGCCGCGAACGCCCGCCGCCACGGCGTTGAGGGCCGGGTGCACTTCCTGCACGGCGACCTGCTGACGCCTCTTGTAACGCCGGTGGACATCATCGTAGCGAACCTGCCGTATATCGCCCACGGCGAAGCCGGATCGCTCCAGCCGGAGGTCCGGCTCTTTGAGCCGCCGCAGGCCCTCTTTGCGGAGGGCGACGGCCTGGAGACGGTTGCGCGGCTCCTGAGCCAGACGTTCGCGCTGGCCCAGAGGCCCAGGTGGCTGGTGCTGGAGCTTGGCGAAGGGCAGGCCGAGCGGGCGGCGGCCATAGCCAAGGGCTATTTCCCAACGGCGACGGTGACGGCCTACCGCGATCTGGGCGGCATGGAGCGCGGGCTTATCATTGGGTTGTGAGAGGGCGGGGCGGCCTTCTCCCGTGCCAGGCACGGTCGTCCCTCGGAAGGGATAGGCCGATCCCTACTAGGATGGGACAGAGGAGAGGAGCCAAGTGCCGACGCTCTATCTGGTAGGGACGCCCATCGGCAACTTGGAGGATATCACCCTTCGCGCGCTGCGCATCCTCAAGGAAGCGCCGCTGGCGGCGGCTGAGGATACGCGAAGGGCCAAGGTCCTCTTCCAGCGCCACGGCATCTCGACACCCCTTGTGAGCTATCACGAGCAGGGGGCCGGCGGCAAAGTTGCCCAGCTTCTGGAGCGCCTGCGCCGGCATGACGTGGCGCTCATCACTGAGGCGGGCATGCCCTCCATCAGCGACCCGGGCTTCGGCCTGGTGCGCGCGGCGATCGAGCAGGGCATCCGGGTGGAAGTCATCCCCGGCCCTTCGGCGGTGCCGACAGCCGTCGCGCTCTCCGGCCTGCCTTCGGACCGCTTCACCTTCATCGGCTTCCTGCCGCGCGCGCCCGGCGAGCGTCGCAGGCTGTTGGAGTCGTTGGCGCGCCAGCCGTGGACGCTGGTGGCCTTTGAATCGCCGCACCGGGTGCAGGGCGCGCTGAAGGATATCGCCGCGATACTCGGCGCGGAGCGGCCCATCGCGGTCTGCCGGGAGCTAACGAAGCTCCATGAAGAGGTCTTCCGCGGGACGGCGCAGGAGGCGGCGGAGCGCTTCGCCGCGCCGAAGGGGGAGTTCACACTGGTCATCGGCGGGGCGGGCGAAAGCGCGCCTGCGGCGATGGCGGAGCAGGATGTGGCGAGGCTCGTGGAGCAGTTCCGCCGGAGCGGCGTGGCGCCGAACGAGGCGGTGGGCGAGATCGCGCGGCAGACGGGCAGGCCGCGGCGCGAGGTCTATCAGCTGTGGATAGGGAAAGCAAAAGGCCCCCGATAGCCGGGGGCCTTTTCATGCGCGCTATGGCGGCTTGCGCTATTCCAAGAAGTCTTTAAGCTTCTTGCTGCGGGTGGGGTGGCGGAGCTTCCGCAGGGCCTTGGCCTCGATCTGGCGGATGCGCTCGCGGGTGACGTTGAACTCGCGGCCCACCTCTTCCAAGGTGCGGCTGCGGCCGTCTTCCAGCCCAAAGCGAAGCTGGAGGACGCGGCGCTCGCGGTCGTTCAGCGTCCCTAAGACGCGCTCCACCTGCTCCTTAAGGAGCTGGTGGGAGGCGGCATCGGCGGGCGCGAGGGCGGTGCGGTCTTCAATGAAGTCGCCCAGGTGGCTGTCTTCCTCTTCGCCGATGGGCGTCTCAAGGGAGACGGGCTCTTGGGAGATCTTGATGATTTCCCGCACCTTCTCCGCCGGGATGTCCATATCGGCGCTGATCTCTTCGCTGGTGGGCTCGCGGCCGTACTCCTGGACCAGGCGGCGGCTGACGCGGAGGAGCTTGTTGATGGTCTCCACCATGTGGACGGGGATGCGGATGGTGCGGGCCTGGTCGGCGATGGCGCGGGTGATGGCCTGGCGGATCCACCAGGTGGCATAGGTGCTGAACTTATAGCCTTTGCGGTATTCGAACTTCTCCACGGCACGGATGAGGCCGATGTTCCCTTCCTGGATCAGGTCCAGGAGGGACATGCCGCGGCCGATGTACTTTTTGGCGACGCTGACCACCAGGCGGAGGTTGGCCTCCGTCAGGTGGCGCTGGGCGCGGTTGCCTTCGTCCCGCAGGCCGTTGAAGTGGCTGCGGAAGCTGGGCTCGTGGCTGCGAAGCTCCTTGCGGACGGCCTCCCGCTTGAGGTCATGGGAGATGGCGTTGACGGGGACCTCTTCGCCGATGATGTCCACGGCGTCCGGCGGCAGGAGGCGCGCGTTGACGGCCATCTGGACGATCTCGTCCCGAACGGCGATGGTATCGGCGCCCCGCTGCTTGGCGATGGCGGCCAGGGCTTCGGGGTTCGGCTCCCCTTCCAGCTTGGAGGCAAGGCCGCGCTCGCCCGTCAGGACGCCCAGGGCCGGGTTCTTGGTGATCTCCAGGTTCTTGGCGAAGGCGGCCAGGAGCGGCTGGGAGGCTTCGACCTGCTCCAGCATCATGACGACGATTTCCCAGGCGTCAGGCTGGCGGTTATTGGCCTCTTGGAAGATCTTCTCGAGCTTGCGCAGGTGGCGCGTGGCCTCCATCTTGCGGGCCAGGACGCGCTCGTCCTGGGCGGTCAGCAGGCTCACGCGGCCGATCTCGCGGAGATACATGCGGACGGGGTCGTCCAGCATCTCATGGTCTTCGATGCGGATGGCGGCTTCCAGGTCAACTTCGGGCTCCTCCGCCAGGTCCTTCTCGTTCGGCTGTTCCTGGTCGGGACCCGCCGGCTCCTTCTCCATGTCAACAAGGTAAACGCCGCCGATCTCCTCGTCCTTGCCGTTCTTGCCGACGATGAGCTCCAGGACGTCTTTCTTGGAGGTCTTGCCCTTGGAGACTTTTGGGGTCTTGAGGCCGGACTTTTCTGCAGAGGCGGTGGGCGCGGCTTTCGCCGCAGGAGCGGCCTTCGCGGGCGCGGGAGCCTTGGCAGGCTTTACAGCCTGGGCCTTCTCCGCCGCCTTGGGGGCGGCCTTGGCGGGAGCAGGCTTTGGAGCCTGCTTGACGGCCTTGGCAGGAGGCGCAGCCTTGCCCTTGGTTGCGGGCTTAGGCAGGGCCTTTACCGCCTTCTTTGGCGGCGCCGCTTTGACGGCCTTCTTGATCGGCTTGGGGGCGGGTTTGGCCTTGCCCTTGGTTGCGGGCTTGGCTTTGGGGGCGGCCTTTGCTGGGCGCTTTGGAGCAACCTTGGCCTTCACGGGCTTCTTGGCAGGCGCAGCCTTGACCGTCTTCTTGGGCGCCTTGGCGGCGACGGCCTTCTTTGGCGCAGGCTTGGCGATGCGCTTGACCACCTTGGGCTTGGAGACCTTTTGGGGCGCGGCGGCTTTGGCCTTGGCCGGTTTGGCCGCCTTTGCCTTCGGCTTGGCCTTCACCGCCGCCTTTTTCGCCGCCTTTTTCACTGGTGCCATCTTGGCTTTATTGGGCATCTTTCCCCACCGATCTTCAGTATTCCCTATTAGGCTTACGCGCCGCGACCCGCCGGCAGATTCCGGCTCTGATGGATGCCCGCGAGCCGCTGTCGCAACTCTTCGGCCCGCCGCATCAGCTCTTGGACATCCTCCGGATCGTCCGGATGTTCCTTCTCCGTCTGTTCACTCATCTGGCCCTGCAGGAGGGCCATCTCGAATCTCACTTTGCGCTCATCCAGCCGCATCACGCAATCGGCCAGGCCTGCTTCACGCTGGCCGTAGGCCGGAGGCATCTTGAAATCGTTGAGCGCCTCCAGGTGGCCGACCAGAACCTCGTCTAATTCCCTTTGCAGATCCTCTACATTTTTGATGGCGATGAGACGCTTGAAGATTTCGGCGTTGGCGGGGTTGATGAAGTGTTCCGGCGTCAGCTCCTCCGCGCGCTTGCGGAGCTCCGGGAAGTGCAGCAAGGTGGCAAGGCAATACTCCTCTAAGGATTCCTTGGGCGCAGGGTCGGAGTAGGGAGCGCTGACAGGAGCGGGCCCCTTTCTCGGCCTATAGCCGCCCTTGGGAGATACCGGCCCGCCCACAGCGCGCCAGATGATATTTTCGTCCTCTTTCAGCAAGAGCGCAAGCTTTTTCACCCGCTCCTGCTGCATAAAGACGCCGGGGGAGCCTTGAATCAAGGGCGCTAGGCGCTTGGTGATCTCTGTCTTCCCCTGGGCCGTCGCCGGGTCAAAGCGCTTGACGATGGCGTCAAAGACGTAATCCACCACTGGGGTGGCCGTTTCGACGAGACGCTTCCAGCCCTCCGGGTCTTCGCGGATGATTTCGTCGGGATCGCGCCCCCTGGGGAGGTTCATCACCCGGAGCTCGGGCTGTTTGGCGGCTGGGCCTGTCAGCACCGGGCCGGACTGGCTTTTGGCCTGGGGGCGATCAAAGATGCGCCAGGAGGACTCCAAGCTCCGCAGGGTGGCCTCATCCCCAGCGGCATCGGGGTCCAGGGCGAGAACAAAGCGGCTGGCGAGCTTGGTGAGAGCGCCCACCTGGCGCTCAGTGAGGGCCGTGCCCATGGAGGCGACGACGTTGGCATAGCCGTGCTGGTGGGCGGCCAGGGCGTCCATGTAGCCTTCCACGATGATGCCAATGCCCTCCTTGCGGATGGCGTCGCGGGCCTTGTGGATGGCGTAGAGGACGCTCCCCTTTTCAAAGACCTCCGTTTGGGAGGTGTTGATGTATTTAGGGTTCGAATCGTCCATGGCGCGAGCGCCGAAGCCGATGTAATCGGCCCGCTCATCCTGGATGGGGATCATGAGGCGGCCACGGAAGAAGGAGCCGATGGAGCCGTCGTCGCGCTCCTTCAAGAGGCCGCTGGCGATGAGCTCCTTCTCCAGAAAGCCTGCGGCCTTGAGACGCTGTTCCAGGAGGCCCGGCTGGTCTATGCAGTAGCCGAGGCGGAACTCTTCCATGGCGTCATAGGAGACGCCGCGCTTCTCCAGGTAGTCGCGGACAAAGGCGGCCTCCTTGGTGTGCATGAGGGTGTCATGGAAGAAGAGCGCGGCGGCGCGGTTCAGGGCCTTGAGCCGCTCATGGCTCTTGGCCTTCTCCCTGGAGAGGTGGACGGGCTCCAGCGCGATGCCGGCCTTCTGCGCCAGCATCCGCAAGGCCTCGCCGAACTCCACGCCGTTCTTTTTCATCGCGAAGCGGAGGACATCGCCGCCGGTGTTGCAGGCGCCGAAGCAGTGCCAGGTCTGGCGGTCCGGCGAGACGATGAAGGAAGGCGTCCGCTCCGAATGGAAGGGACAGGGCGCGGACCAGTTCCGCCCCGCCTTCTTAAGGGGGACGGACTCGCTGATGTAGTCCACGATATCTATCTTGGCTTTTATATCGTCAACAACGGTCATAGTGAGAAGGGGTATACCACAATTCGCGCTGCTGATGGTGAGAGGGCCATGTGGCGGTTCCGGAGGCGGGGTTAGCGCGGCAGGGAGAGGGGGACGCCTTGCTCCCAGAAGCCCGTGGTGCAGCCGGGCTTGACCGCTTCGGCGACGAGGAGGGCATAGCCGTCCGTCATGCCGGAGATGTAGTCCAGGGCGCGGCGCTCGGGCGGCTCGCCGGGGATGCTGTAATCGTCCGGGACGCTAGCGGGATGCGCGAGGAAGTGGCGGTAGAGGAGGCGGATGATCTCCCGGGCGCGCTCCGCCTGGTCGTTGGCGCTGGCGGGCTCGTAGACGCGAGCGAAGAGGAAGTCGCGCAATCCATTGGCGGCGGCGCTGACGCGGGGGCTCATGCGGATGATGGGGATCGAGCCATCGCTCGCGGCGGGTTCGCCGGCGGCGGCCCACGAGGTTTCGGTGAGGTCGCGCACCAGGGTGGGTATCCATTCGGCGCGCGTCCTGCCCAGAACGCCGGTGACGGAGGCAGGGATATCGGCCTCCGTAATCATCCCGGCGCGGACGGCATCTTCCGTATCGTGGGTCACATAGGCCAGGGCGTCGGCTATCTTGGCGATCTGCCCTTCCAGGGTGTCCAGCCCTTCCGCCGCCTGGCCTTCGATGCCTCCGCGCCCTTTGGAGTGGCGCAGGATGCCCTGGCGCACCTCCCAGGTGAGGTTGAGCCCCTTGCCGCCGTTCTCCAAGAGCTCGATGACGCGGACGCTCTGGCGGTTGTGGCGGAAGCCGGAGCCGGAGACTTCGGCCAGCGTCGCCTCGCCAAGGTGGCCGAAGGGGGCATGGCCCAGATCGTGGCCCATGCAGACGGCCTCCGTCAGCTCTTCATTCAGGTTGAGGTTGCGGGCGACGGCGCGGGCGAGGAGCGAGACCTCCATGGTGTGCGTAAGGCGCGTGAGGTAGTGGTCCCCACGCGGGGCCAGGAAGACCTGGGTCTTGTGCATGAGGCGGCGGAAGGCCTTGGAGCGGACGATACGCTCGCGGTCCACGGCGTAGGCGTCGCGCGAGGCATCGGCGGCCTCCGGGCGCTCGCGGCCCCTGGTTGTGGCCAGGCGAGCGGCGTGAGGGGAGAGGGCGGCATCCTTGGAGCGGATGCGCTGAAGGATCGTCGAAGAGATGGCCATAGCGAAGCTTTCCCAAAGGAGAGAGCGGCGGGCTCCGGCGAGAGGGACGGGCGGGGAACGGGGCGTCTAGCTCTGCGGCGGGAGGATCTTCATCCGCTCTTCCACTTCGCCGATTATATCGCGAGTGCGGACGATCATGTCAGGGCTCACTGACACAGAAGTGATGCCCCAATCCACGAGCTTCGCGGTCAAATCGGGATAGAAGGAGGGGGCCTGGCCGCAGATGGAGGCGGTGATACCCCGGCGGCGGCAGGTGCCGATGATCTTCTCCAGGCACCAGAGCACGGCCTCGTTGCGCTCGTCAAAGAGCTCGGCGTACTTAGCGTTATCGCGGTCCACGCCCAGGACGAGCTGGGTAAGGTCGTTGGAGCCGATGGAGATGCCGTCCACGCCCTCGTCCAGGAACTGATCGAGCAGGATGACGGTGGCGGGGATCTCCACCATGATCCAGAGTTTGCCCTTGGCGACCTTGTGGTCGGCCAGGACCTTTTTTATCTGGCGCAGCTCGTTCGGCGTGCGGACGAAGGGGATCATGACGTTCAGGTTATCGAACTCCTGCTCCACCTTCTTGATGGCATCCGTCTCCAGGCGGAAGACGGCCTCGTCGGCCAGGTGGCGGAAGCAGCCGCGGAAGCCGATCATCGGGTTTTCTTCCTCATCCTCGTACTGCTTGCCGCCCTTGAGGTTGCGGTACTCGTTGGTCTTGAAGTCCGTGGTGCGGTAGGTGACGGGGCGCGGATAGAAGGCCTTGGCGAAGGCGCGGATGCCTTTGGCGAGCTTGTCCGTGAACTCCTGCCCCTTGCCCTGGTCCAGCATGTAGTGCGGATGCTCGCCGATGTGGGCGGCGATGAACTCGGCGCGGAGGAGGCCGACGCCGTCCACGTTCATGGCCGCGATCTGCTCGGCGCGCGCCGGGTCGGCCAGGTTCACATAGAGCTTGGTGCGCGTCTTTGTGTATTTGCCCACGGTTGCGATCTGCTGCGTCTCAAAATGCAGAATCCCCGCGTAGACCTTGCCGTTGGTGGCGTCCACCGTGACATCCTGGCCGGGCTTGAGAAGGCCCGTCGCGCCCTCCGCGCCGACGATGCAGGGGACGCCCAGCTCGCGGCTGACGATGGCGGCGTGGCAGGTGCGCCCGCCCTTGTTGGTGATGATGGCGGCGGCGCGCTTCATGGCGGGAACGTAATCGGGCGTGGTCATGTCCGCCACAAGAACATCGCCCTTCTTCACTTTGTCTATCTCGTGCGGCCCTTCAAGGATGACGACCTTGCCCGCGCCGACGCCCGGGCAGGCAGGCGCGCCTTTGACGAGGATGGGCGCATCGAAGCCGGCGGAGGCGGGCTTGGCCGCGCCCTGCTTGAGGGTGGTGATGGGGCGCGTCTGCAGGATATAGACGTTGCCGCGTTCGGTGGCCCACTCGATATCCTGCGGGTGCTTGTAGTGCGCCTCAAGATGCTTGCCAAGGGCGACGAGCTTGTGGACGAGGGCCTCATCGAGCTTGGGCGCGCGCACCTTGTCCCTGGGGATGGCGACCCTGTGGTTCGCGCCCTCCGGCCCCCTGCCGTTGACACTCCGGGCAAGCATCCAGTCCTGCGGGGCGACGGAGGACTTCTCAACCTTGGCCGTAGCCTTGTCTATAAGGTAGGTATCGGGCGTCACCTGGCCGGAGACGATGGCCTCGCCCAGACCGTAGACGGCTTCGATGAAGAGCTTGGAGGTATCGCTGGAGATAGGCTCGGCGGTGAACATCACGCCGGAGACTTCCGATTCCACCATGCGCTGGACGGGGACGGCGATGCCGACGCTCAAGTGGTCGAACTTGTTCTCCTGGCGGTAGAAGATGGCGCGCGCCTCAAAGAGGCTGGCCCAGCAGGCCTTGACGGCCTGGACGACCTCTTCCTCCCCAAGGATGTTGAGGAAGGTGCTCTGCTGTCCGGCGAAGGAGGCGTCCGGCAGGTCTTCCGCCGTGGCCGATGAGCGCACGGCGACATAGCCGCCGCCAAGCTGGCGATAGGCCTCCCGGACCTCTTCTACGATGTCCACCGGCATCTTGGCGGACAGGATGGCCGATTTGATGCGCTCGGCGGCCTTTTCCAAGGCGGCGGAGTTATGGACGTCCAGGCCCTGGGTCGCCTCCCGGATAAGGGAGCGCAGGCCCGCCTGGCCGATGAAATCGAAGTAGGCGCCGGCAGTGACGACGAAACCTGGAGGCACGGGGATGCCGTGGCGTGTCATCTCGCCAAGGTTGGCGCCCTTGCCGCCAGCCTCGGCCAGGTTCTCCTTGCCGACATCTTTGAACCAGCGCACCGCCGATTTGGTAACAGCCATGTCAGACTCCAAAGCTTGCTGTGGGGAAACCGCGCGAGGAGCAGCGTCAGATTCAGACGAGAGAGCGTGGGAGAGCTTCCGGTACATCCGTCGCCTCGTTCAGCCTGTGGGGTTACCGGCTAAACAAGGTTGTTGTTCCAAAACGATAGCTGGAGGGGCGGCTGTGCTGGACGGTCTTCTTCATATGCTCCTCCTGATGCTTCGGATCGCCGCCAGCCTGGGCTACAGGTGGCGACGCGGTGAAATTATGGCATGGGGGAGGGGCTATGTCCAGCAAAAAGTCCATCAATTTACCGAACCCACTCTGACGAGATTCGTTAGTTCCATGGTTCACAGACCCCATTGTTACAGGTATGTTACCGCTCGTCACGCCCATCTAACCGGCAGGGCAGCCAATCCCGCCACCTTGTGTAAATTAACGAGGCTGGATGCGCCTGGCAAAGGGCTGGATGCTTACCTTTTGCTATCATGACTCTCGATGAAGATAGACGCCCATACCAAGATATTCCCCCCCTCCTTTGCCCGCAGGCGCACGGCTCTAGCGAAGGCGGACGCGACCTTCGGCGACCTGTACGGCAGCTCGAAGGCAAAGCTGGCGAAGGCTGAAGAGCTCGTCCAGGCCCTTGATGGCTCCGGCTTCGATGCAGCCTGGGTCCTGAACATCGGCTGGCAGACCTACGCAGCCTGCCGGGAATCGAACGACTACATCCTCGCCTCGGCCAAGCGCTACCCCAAGCGGCTGGTGCCCTTCTGCTCCGTCAATCCCATGTGGGGCGCCCTCGCGGTCAAGGAGATCGAGCGCTGCGCCGCCCTAGGCGCTCGGGGCCTCGGCGAACTGCACCCGGACACCCAGGGCTACGATATCGCCAACGCGCGGGTGATGGCGCCGGTGATGGAGGCGGCGCGCAGGCGCAGGCTCATCGTCGCCGCGCACGCCTCGGAGCCGGTGGGCCACCGCTACCCGGGCAAGGGACGCGTGACGCCCGAGCGGTTGCTCGCCTTTGTGGAGACCTTTCCCAACCAGCCCATCGTGCTGGCCCATTGGGGCGGCGGCCTCCCCTTCTACGCCCTCATGCCGGAGGTCCGCAAGGCGCTCAAGAACACTTACTTCGATACCGCCGCTTCGCCCTTCCTTTATGAGCCAAAGGTCTTTGAGGCCGCGGCGACGCTCATCGGCCACGAGAAGATCCTCTTCGCCACCGATTGGCCCCTCATCGCGCAGCCGCGCCTGGGCGAGCAGGTGGCGAAGGCCAAGCTCCCCACCGGGGCGAAGCGCGCCATCATGAGCGAGAACGCCCGGCGGCTTGTGGGCTGACTCGTCCCCCTTTCCCTTGACTCGTTTTCGAGCCTCCCATAGGCTGTCACCACGCCCATGCTTCAGATAACGCGCCTCCTTTCCGTCGCCCATACCGTCACGGACGTTCCAGCCGCCGAAGAGCTGTACCAGCGCATCTTCGATGGGCAGGTCTTCCATCGCGGCAAGGCGGCTGTCACTGGGCGCACCGCCACGCACCTCCTGGTGAGCGAAGTCTGCTTCGAGCTTGTGGCGGCGACCAAGGAAGAGCGCGAATCGCCGTATATCAAGAGATACGGGGGCCTTTTCACCTCCATGCTCCTCGGCGTCAAGGACCTGAAGGCGGCCGAAGAGGCCTTGCACAAGGCAGGGGTGCGCACCATCGAGAGGCGAGCCCATTGCTTCACGGCCCACCCGGACGATATGCACGGCGCGCGCTATGAGTTCACGGACGCCCGCCTTCCCGGCGATCCGCGCAACGAGCCGGGTTGGAAGCCCGAGCGCTGGGCCGCCTCGCCCATGGGCATCCAGGGCCTGCGCTCCATGTCCGTCCTGGTGGAAGAGACGCGCGCGACGGAGCAATTCTGGAAGGAGGTCTTCCACGCCAAGCCCATAGGCGCGCTGGTGAACGGCGTCCACGCGAAGCTGGCCCTCCTCTATATGCTCGGCGGCGCGCAGTTCTCTGTCATCATGCCCGCCTCGCCCGATTCCACCCTGGCCAAGGTGATGAAGAGCCAGGGCGCAGGCATCCACAGCGTCGGCTTCAGCTCAACGGACATAGACAAGGCGGCAACCCATTTCCGCTCCAAAGGCGTCGGCGTCATGAAGGAGCAATCGCTCTACCGGCTCACCCTGCACCCGCGCTCCCTCATGGGCGCGCGCATCCTGGTGATGCGGCGGCCCAACCCCGGCGAGCCCGATTATGTGTGGAAGGCCATCCCCTCAAAGGGAGTCACCTACACATGAGCCGGGGCGCCCTCTCGCACATCGCAGTGCTGGACCTGACCCAGCACATCGCCGGGCCGTACGCCACCAAGTTCCTTGCCGATTACGGCGCGAACGTCCTGAAGGTCGAGCGCCCGGGGAAAGGCGACTCCTCACGCAGGCTCGGCCCCTTCCCAAACGACGTGCCGGATAGCGAGGCCAGCGGGACCTTCATCTATCTCAACGGCAACAAGAAGAGCGTCACCATCAATCTGGAAACGCATGGGGGGCAGGAGATCGTCCGGGAGCTGATGCGCTGGGCCACCCTCGTCGTCACCGGCCATTCGCCCGCGAGCCTGGAGCGCCTGCACCTGACCCATCGCGATATCGCCAAGGCCAACCCGCGCGCCGCATGCCTCAGCATCACCAACTTCGGCCTCACGGGCCCCTATCGCGATTACAAGGCCGACCACATGACCCTTTCGGCCATGGCAGGGTGGGCGCAATACCTGGGGCACAAGGACCGCCAGCCCCTGCAGCCTGGGATGAATCTCTCGCTCCTCGTCGCGGGCGTCCAGGCGGCCTCGGCGGCCGTCGCGGCCTGCGAGATGACGCGGCAGACGGGCCGCTCCCAGAGCGTGGACCTCTCCATCATGGAGACGATCAACCAGATGCTGCCCGGCTCCATGCTGCGCTATTCCATGACCGGCGCGGTGGAGACGCGCGGCATGTATCCCTTCCCCAGCCAGGGCATCTTGCAGTGCAAGGACGGCTATGTGGGCCTCAACTCCCTCACGGAGCGCCACTGGGAGCTCATGTGCGGCTGGTTGGGGATGGAAGATGCCCTGGCGGACCCGCGCTTCGCCACCGGCCCCGGGCGCTGGGAGCACTCCGCCTACCTGCGCCAGAGGGCGGAGGCCTACTTCGCCACGCGCACCAAGCAAGAACTCTTCCATGAAGGCCAGGGCTGGCAAGTGGCAACGGGCCTTGTCTCCACGCCCAAGGACGCCTTGGAATCGGAGCAGCTTGCGGCGCGCGACTACTACGTGACGACCCGCCATCCCAAGATGGGCGATGCCCTGCAGCCGGGCGCGCCCATCGGCCTCACGCGCTCGCCGTGGGCCCTGCGAACCCCCGCGCCGCGACTCGGCCAGCATAACGAAGAGGTCTTCTGCGGCATGCTCGGCCTCTCGCGCGGCGAACTTTCGCTGCTCCGCGAGCAGAGGGACATCTGATGCGCTACCCCCTCTCCGGCATCCGCATCATTGACCTGAGCCACTACTGGGCAGGGCCGTACGCCACCGTCCAGCTCGCCGGTTGGGGCGCCGAAGTCATCAAGGTGGAGTCCATCCAGCGGGTGGACGGCTATCGCGGCAGCGCCGCGGCCACGGGCGAGCACGCCTGGGAGAAGGGCCCCACCTATAACTTCATCAACATGATGAAGAAGGACATCACTCTGGACCTGACGCGCGACGATGGGAAGAAGGCGCTGAAGGAGCTGGTGCGCATCTCAGACGTGGTGCTGGAGAACTTCAGCGCACGCGTCATGGGCAACCTGGGCCTGGGCTATGACGACCTGAGGCCGATCAACCCATCGCTCATCATGGTCTCCATGCCCGGCTTCGGCAACGATGGCCCCTGGCGCAACTTCACCGGCTTCGCCTTCAACCTGGAACAGCTCTCCGGCATCGCGCACCATACCGGCTTCGCCGATGGCCCGCCCTGCAACATCGGCGCCGCGGCCGATCCCATCATGGGCATGCACGGCGCCTTCGCCGTCTTCGCCGCCCTCGAGCACAGGCGCGTCACCGGCCAAGGGCAGTTCGTGGACCTGGCGCACTTAGAGTCGCTTACGGCCTTCGCCGGGCCGTCCCTCCTCACCTACCAGCTCACCGGGCGCGAGACGATGCGCGCCGGCAACGATGAACCCCTGGCCGCGCCGCATGATTTCTACCCATGCCAGGGCAAAGACAAATGGGTCGGCATCAGCGTGCGCACGGAGGAGGAATGGCAACGCTTCGCCAATGCCATCGGTCGGCCCGAGTGGGTGAACGATGCTCGCTTCGCCAACACGCTGAGCCGCTACCGTAATAGGGAGGCCCTGGGCGCGCACATCGCCGCCTGGACCAGCCTGCGCACCCAGGTTGAAGCGATGGAGGCCCTTCAGCGCGCAGGCGTCGCGGCGGGCGCGGCCTTCGATGCTGTGCATCTGATCAAGGACCCGCATCTGGAGGCGCGCGGCTTCAACCAGTGGCTCGAGCGCGACCTCATCGGCAGGCAGCCCTACCCCGGCCTGCCATTCCATGTCCAAGGGGAGCCTGTGCCGTGGAAGCGTCCGGCCCCGATGCTCGGCGAGCACAACGAATACGCCCTACGCGAGCTGTTGGGGCGAAGCGACGCCGAGACGGCGCGGCTCGCGGCGGCGAAGATCATCGGGCGCGAGCCGTTGCTGTAAGGCTGCCGCAGCCTGGAACCTTTCGCCCGGAACGGCATCAAAGTACAATGGCGATTCGCGTGCCACATCGCAAGACTGAGGAGGCGTTTTCATGGCGGATGTAGTGATTCGCGCGACACGGAACGGCTCGTATCATGTGAAGGGGACCGTCGTCCTGCAGGACTCAGCAGGCAACCAGATCCCCACGGAGGGCGAGTTCTGGCTCTGCCTCTGCGGCCACTCCCAGAACAAGCCCTTCTGCGATAGCTCCCACAGCAAGATGAAGTTTGTCAGCATCGTCAAGAAAGAAGAAGTCAAACCCGGTTAGGAGAGAAGACCATGGCCCTGTTCGTTGTGAAGCATCAGCATCCCGCCGAGCGCTGCCCCGCCAAAGACCCCAAGATGGGACAGATGCTCCTCCATCACGTCTCCAAGGAGAACTCGGCAAAGATGGGCGTCAACATCCACGCCGATGCCGTGCTGGACGGCAAGCACACCTTTTACCTCATCCTGGACTCGGCGAACGAGGCGAAGGTCAAGCAGTTCATGACGCCCTTCTCCATGGCGGGAAGCGTTGAAATCACGCAGGCCAACCCCTGCGACGTTGTGGTGAACCGGCTCGGCTGCTAGAAATAAAAAAAAGGGCCTCTCCGTGACGGACAAGCCCTTCCGTTTCAAGCGATGATGCGGCTTACTTGAAGGCCTTCTTCAGGTTCTTCGAGACGTGCTCGACGCCCTTTTTGCCGATGTCCACATACGGCCACATGCTCACGAAGCCGTGGGTGACTCCGGCGTAGCACTTGTAGTCCACCGGCACGCCGTCCTTCTTCAGCTTCTTGGCGTAGGCGTCTCCCTCATCCCGCAGCGGGTCGAACTCCGCCGTGATGACCGTTGCCGGCGCGAGCCGCTTGAGGCTCTTCGCGTAGAGCGGCGCGACGTACGGATCCTTGGCATCCTTATCTGTCCGCATGTACAGCTTCCAGAACCACTCCATCATGCCGCGCGTCAGCACCGGCCCGGCGGCGTTCTCAACGTATGATTTGCGTGTGAAATCGCGGTCAATCACCGGGTAGATGCAGGCCTGGTGGGAGAGCTTGGGGCCGCCCTTGTCCCGCGCCATCACCGCCACGCACGCGGACAGGTTGCCGCCCGCGCTATCCCCGCCCACGGCCAGCTTCTTTGGGTTCACGTTCAGCGCCTTCGCATTGTCGTAGACCCACTTGGTGGCGGCGTAGCAATCGTTCACCGCCTTGGGGAACTTGTTCTCCGGCGCCAGGCGGTAGTCCACGGAGACACCCACACAGCCCGCGTTGTGCACAAAGTGCCGCACCAGGTGGTCCGTCAGCTCGATGCTTCCGATGACCCAGCCGCCGCCGTGGAACCAGACGAAGGCGGGGAACGGGCCCTTCCCTTTGGGCCAGGTGATGCGGATGGGGATCGGGCCGTGCGGTCCCTTGATCGTGCGGTCCTCCACCTTCGCCGGCTCCGGCGCGGGCGGGCGGGGCGCGGCCTGCACCATATTGCGCGCCTCCTGGGGCGTCAGCGTCTCCATCGGCACGGCGCGGACGTGCGCCATCATATCCACATAGGCCTTCATCTGGGGGTCAAGGGGCATGGCTCTCTCCATCGGGAAAGTCGGCGGCACTATACCACGCGCGCGGCGAACGCATCCAGTGAAAGATGAAAGAGAAGAGGGAGGGACGTCCCCTCCCTCTTGGTTCATTGCGGCGCGGTTGCGCTTACTGCGTAACGGTGATCGTCCCTGTCATGCTGGGATGCACGGCGCAGAAGTAGTTGATCGTCCCCGCAGTGTTGAAGACGATCGGCCCGGAGCGCTGGCTCCCATTCAAGATGCCGGTATCGAACCGCTGGACCGCCCCTTGCGAGGACGTGGCTGTATGGGGAGCGGGATCGCTGTTCGTCCAGGCTATCGCCGTCCCTCTGCGAATCGTGATCGTCTCCAGGGTGAAGCCGGAGATGAGCGATTCGCGCGTCTGCCCCCCTGGGGCGGGCGCTGAAGTCGCCGTCGAAGGAACGGGCGTGTTCGTGGGCGCCGGGGTGTTTGTGGCGGCTGGGCGCGACGTCGCGGTCGGCGACACAGGCGTGTTGGTCGCGGGCGCAGACGTTGCTGTCGCCGGTGGGCGGGTGGCCGTGGGCGGCGGAGCGGTGGGAACCGGCGTTGCCGTGGCGGCGGGCGCAGCCGTCGGCTGCTGCGGCGCTCGTGTCGCCGTCGGCGCGGGCTTGTCGTCGCCGCTGCACGCGGCCAGGGTCAACGTCAGGCCGATGGCCAAGGTGGAGAGGAAGAGCGCACGTCGCATAGCAGCCCCCTAGAGTAGCGTCGCTCTGGTATACGCGCTGAGACCCGCTGCGGATTGGCGGATTCAGTACGGCGTGCGGGGGTTCAGGCCTGCGAGGGAGTAGATCTCGCCGACGGCGAGGGCCTCGTCCTCTCAGCGGAAGAGCGGGTCCAGCGCCAAGGCATAGTCACGCTTGGAAAGGGCTGAACGGCCCCTCTCTTTCGGTGCCCCTGTACCGTTGAGCCAATTCGCCAGGCCCACAGCAGCTTTCCAAAGCCTAGTCATCGCCCCTCCTGCACTTTAGGTACGTCAAGAACGGGTCCTTCGGCCGTCTCGAGGATGTCCAGCTCCGCCCCGCGCAAGTGCTCGGCGAGATGCGCGCCAACGCTCGCCTTTATGACAAGCACCACCTCGCCCTCGTGCTCCACCGCCTGGTCGTCCTCCTGGCGCGCTCCCAAGACGAGGTGATAGTGCCCGTGCACGTCCGACCGCATGCGGATGACCTGCCCAGGCTCATGCTCCGTCTCATCCAAGAGACGCTTCAGCGCGGCGCGGGCCCGTTCCGTGAAGATGAGGGGCATGGCAGTCTTATGGCTCCTATCGCCACCAGGATAGCATCACAACGCCAGGTTGAAGCGCAGGAGTTGCCATCCCCTGTATCTTAACCCCAACTGCGGCTTGGACAATCTGCCGGATGCCAGGAGGCAGGTCTCGCGAGGCTATCCGGTCTCCCAGGGGGCCGTGACATTCCCAAAGAAACCCCTGAGCACCCTGGCCGTCCACTATTCGGATACCAGCATGCCCTACGGGCCGTTCACGGTGGGCGAAGGGATGCGCTTGGCCGTGGTGCGAAATCGTGAAGCGCAGCAGTATTACATGCACGATCCCGTGGGACGGAAGCCGGCGAACGGTCGGGGGCGGGAGTTCTACGGCGAAGCCTCCACGATCAGTTGGGAAAATGTCCCGGGCAGTCCGGCCGTGAGCGTGGAGATCGGCGCGGCATATCCGGACCGCGTTCAGACCATCGCCCTCTCGTAAGAACCGCAAAAGGCCTCTGTAAAAGCAAAGCGGCCGGTGACGGGGTCCCGTCACCGGCCGCTTTGTCTTACCGGACAGAGGTTGGATGGGTCTGCTTGGGCGAAGGGGAAAACCGTAACGACCAAGCGCCCCGCGCTACATCCCCAGCAGTCGCGCCACGCGCTCCCGGTGCAGGCTTGCGCTGCCGAAGAGCGCCTCTCCCATCTTCGCCCGCCGCGAATAGAGCGGCACCGGGTGCTCTTCGGAAAAGCCGATGGCTCCATGCGCCTGGTGGCCGTTCAGCATCACCTCGCGCACCGCATCGCTCACATAGGCCTTCGCCGTGGAGACGTCCAGCGCCGCATCGCGCCCCTGGCTATAGGCCCACGCCGCTTCGTATGTGATATATCGCGCCCCCTCCGTCTCCACCGCCATATCGGCGCACCGGTGGCTCACCGCTTGGAACGTCCCGATGGGCCTCCCGAACTGCACCCGCGTCTTCGCATACTCCGTCGTGATCTCCAGCATGCGCTGTGCCCCGCCCGTCATGGCGGCGCACGTGGCGATGGCTCCGCGCTGCAGCATGCGCTCCAGCAGCGTCCACGCATCCCCGGGCAGCGCATCCTGCGAAGGCACGGCCACGTTCTTCAGCTCCACGTGGCACTGGTGGTCCGCCGCCGTTGTGGAAAGATGCCGCACCGTCACCCCCGGCGCGTTGCGGTCAACCAGCAGCCAGAGCGGCTTCCCCGAGGCTGCCTCCTGCGCCAGCACCAACAGCATATCGGCAACGTGGGCATACTGCGCGAACTGCTTCTGCCCGGTGACCGTGTAGCCGTCCTTCGTCTTGTGCGCCGCCGTGGCGACCACATCGCGCACCCAGCCCAGGTCGGGCCTCCCATGCTCCATGTAAGCGACCGAAAGCACCAGCTCCCCGCCGGCCACGCGCGGGAGGATGCGACGCTGCTGCTCCTCGCTTCCGCCCTCCGCCACCGCCATCGCGCCCAGCGCCACCGTCGGGATCAGCGGCGTCGGCGCCAGCGCCTTCCCCATCTCCTCGATGATGATCGTCAGCTCCAGCAGGCCCAGTCCCGCGCCGCCGTGCGCCTCAGGCAGCGGGATGCCCAGCCAGCCCAGCTCCGCCATCTTCTTCCACAGCGCGGGCGGATAGCCGCGCGCATCATGCTCCATCGCCCGTGCCAGCTCCAGCGGCGCTTCCTTCGCCAGGAAGCTGCGCGCCTGCTCCTGCAGCATCCGCTCCTGCTCGCTCAGCGTGATATCCATCGCTACCTCGGAAGCCCCAGGCCGCGTGTCGCCACCTGGTCCTTCTGGATCTCCAGCGTCCCCGCCGCTATCGTCGCCGAGATAGACTTGCGCCATTCATACTCCAGCATGCCCGCCAGCGGCGCATCCGCCGTCCCTTCGGAGAGGCGCCCTTCCAGGCCGAGCGCCTCCATCGCCAGGTCTCCGGCGCGGCGCGTCATCAGGATATTGTGGATCCGCGTCAGCGAGGCATCGGCCGGCCCCGGCGATTCGCCCTTCTTGGACATCAGCGAGGCCAGGCGATAGTTCAGCGCCCGCGCCACTCGGTAGCGCGCATAGACGTCCGCCACGCGCTGGCGCAGCAGCGGGTCCTTCGCCAGAGATCGGCCGTGGGTCTCGCTCCGCTTCGCATAGGCGATCACCTCGTCCACCGCCCACTTCGCCGCCTCGTACCGCGCCAGGCCGATGCGCTCGAAGTTGAGCACGGCCGTCACCACGCGCCATCCCTCGTCCTTCGCCCCAAGCATCGCCGATCGCGGCACCCGCACATCCTCGAAAAAGACCTCGTTGAAGTCGTCCCCGCCCGCCATGCTCATGATGGGGCGCACCGTCACGCCCCGCGTCTTCATCGGCACGATGAAGACGGAGATGCCCTTGTGCTTCGGCGCGTCCTGGTTCGTGCGCGCCAGGAGGAAGCAGAACTCGGCGCGTTCCGCATAGCTCGTCCAGATCTTCTGTCCGTTGATCACATAGTCGTCGCCGTCCTGCGCCGCCCGCGTCTGCAGCGAGGCGAGGTCCGAGCCGAAGTTCGGCTCGCTGAAGCCCTGGCACCACAGCACATCCCCCTTGGAGATGCGCGTCAGGTGGTAGCGCTTCTGCTCCTCCGTCCCGAACTGCATGATCGTCGGCCCGATCCAGTTCGTGTTCATATACTGCGAGCCCCGCGGCTCCCCGGCCCGCGCCATCGCCTCGCGGAAGATCACCTGCTTCCACAGGGAGGCGTCCCCTCCGCCGTACTCCTTGGGCCACGCCATCGTGAGCCAGCCCTTCTTGGCGATCTTTTGGCAGAACTCCTTCGTGTACTCCCAGCCGCGCTCGCCGCTCGTGAACATGCCGCGCCACCACGGGGGAAGCTCCGCCTTCAGGAAATCGTCCAACTCCTTGGCGAAGGCCGCATCTTCCGCTGTCCAGGCGAAGTCCATCGTCCCTCCTGCCTTAGGCGAGCACGCCGCCATCGAGAAAGATCGTCTGGCCTGTGATGTAGGAAGCGGCGGGCGATGCGAGGTAGGCCGCCAGCAGCGCCACCTCCCGCGTCGTCGCGAGGCGACGCATCGGGATGCGCGACTCGATGGTCTGTTTGATGCGCGGGAAGTTCGGGTCGTTCTCCAGATACTCCACGCTCGTCACCCCGGGGCCGATGGCGTTCACCTGCACTTGGTGCTTCGCCCACTCAACCGCCAGCGAGCGCGTCAGCCCGGAGAGCGCCGCCTTGCTCGTGTCATACATCACGCGCTTCACGGAGGCCTTCACCGCGCCGATGGAGCTCATGATGATGACCTTGCCATCTTTGCGCTCCAGCATCTGCGGCCCTAGAGCGCGGATGCAATGGAAGACGCCCTTCAGGTTCGTGTCCAGCACCATGTCCCACTCCGCGTCCGAAGTCGGCTGGTAGTAGCTCGGGTCGCCCGATGCCGTCTCCGACTTGTAGCCCGGCAGCGGCACCAGCGGCTTGCCGAAGTTCACGCCGGAGTTGCAGACCAGGATATCCACGCGACCCAGTCCCTCGATGGCCGTCTTCGCCATCCTGTCCACCTCCTCCGCCTTCGCCACATCCGCCGCCGCGACGACGCACGTGCGACCCATCCCCCGCACCTGCGCCGCCACCTTCTCTAGGTCGGCCCCGCTCCGGGCCGTGACGCACAGGTCCACCCCGGCCTCGGCGAACGTGAGGGCGATCGCCTTGCCGATGCCTCGGCTCGCCCCGGTGATCACGGCCGTCTTCCCCGCGATCGAAAAGTCGGACAACGGCATCGGCGCTCCTTGCGGCTGGCCTGGGGCTAGCTGCTTTCCTTCAGGGCCCGGTGATGGTACACCGGTGGTATCGCACGGGCAAGATTCGGCGACTCCTCCCGTCGGATACGCCGCGTCTCCCAAAGCCGCGCCTGCCTGCCATGACGATTCTCGTCATGGCAGTATGAGCCTCATCCCCAGCGGCTTGATTTTCGCCTACGGCAGGAGCAAAATCCGCCAACCAACGCCCAATCGCATGCGAAGCATTGAGAGTGGAGGAGCTATGAAGTACAACGTCATCAACGCCGACGGCCATACCATCGAGCCACCCGATATGTGGCAGCGCTATATGCCCAAGAAGTTCCATGACCGGATCCCTAAAGTGGTCAAGGACAAGAAGGGCGGCGACGCCTGGCAGTTCTATCCGGACGTCCCCTCCAGCGCCATCGGCATGGTCACCACCGCTGGCAAGCGCTATGAGGACTTCCACTGGTACGGCTCCACCTATCAGTCCATCAACAAGGGCTGCTGGGACGGCAAGTCCCGAGTCCAGGAGATGCTCTTCGATGGCGTGGACGCTGAAGTCCTCTATCCCTCCCAGCGCACCATGACCTACTTCACCGGCAGCGACGACCTGGAGTTCCACCGCGCCGGCGTGGACGCTTACAACAAGTGGATCTATGAAGAGTTCTCAGGCGCCGACCATAAGCGCCTCATCCCCATGTACCAGATGCCAAACCTCGGCCTGGAAACGGCCGTCACGGAGCTCAAGCGCGCGCGCAAGGAGGGCTTCCGCGGCGTCATCCTCACCCACTATCCCAGCGGCAAGCCCAATATCAGCAAGGACGACGACCTCTTCTGGGCCACGGCGCAGGAGATGGGCCTCCCCGTCCACATCCACATCAACATCGGCGGCGGCGAGCGCAACGCCCGCGAAGCGGCCATCAAGGCCGCCCAGTCTTCGGAAGACCTCAAGCGTCTCCTCGGCGGCATCCCCTTCGGCAACTTCCCCAACGCCTGCTCTGAGATCATCCACTCCGGCGTCTTCGATCGCTATCCCAAGCTCAAGATGGTCGGCGTCGAAGTCCAAGCCGGCTGGATCCCCGCCGTCCTCGCCTGGTGGGACGATCGCTACTGGCGCAACCGCACCATGGCCCACTGCGAGCTCAAGAAGCTCCCCAGCCAGTACTTCTTCGATAACTGGCTCGTCACCTTCATCATTGACCGCTTCGGCGTCAAGAATCGCCACGATATCGGCGTCCAGACCATGATGTGGTCCACGGACTACCCCCACCACGGCTGCGATTGGCCCTACACCCGCAAGGTCATCAATGAGATGTTCGATGGCGTCTCCGAGCCGGAAAAACACCAGATCCTCTGCGGCAACGCCATGCAGCTCTACGGCCTCAAGAACGACCCGGAATAACGGCTAGTTCGATCCAGCGGCCTCGCACGAAAGGCTCCGGCTGTGCGCCGGAGCCTTTCTCTTTCCCCCGGGTCTTTCCGGGCGTGCTGGTATACTGCACATGACTCTTTCCGGGAGCAGACCAGTGCCAAGCCGTCACGCCGATTGGCTCGCGCAGGCCAAGCGCGACTTCGACCACGCGGAAGACGCCGCGAAAGCAGGCCACTTCGAATGGTCATGCTTCGCCGCCCATCAAGCGAGCGAAAAGGCGCTCAAAGCCCTCTTCCTCAAGCGTGGCATGCGCGTTGTGGCCGGTCATTCTCTCAGGCAGATGCTTGAGGCGCTGAAGCGTCGCGAGCGCGTGCCGCTCGAATTGGGCGAATCGGCGCGTCTCCTCGATAGGCACTACATCCCGTCGAGATATCCAGATGCCCACCCTGCAGGAGCGCCCTTTGACTACTACACAAAGGCAGAGGCGGCCGAAGCGGTCATCCATGCCCGCAAGATCGTCCGCTTCTGTGAAAATCATATCGCTTGACCGCCGGCGCGCCCGCGATCAAGTCCGCGCCGCCGTGCGTCGCCTCGCGGCGCGCCGCCCGGAGGTCCTTCGCGCTCTCTTGTTCGGCTCCCTCGCCCGCGGCGATGCCGTCCCAGGCAGTGACGCCGATGTCCTGCTCGTGCTCAAGCACAGCGCCAAGCCCTTCATGAAGCGCTTCGACGACTACAGGCTTCCGCCCGTCGGCATCCCCGTTGACCTCTTCGCCTATACGGAGGCCGAACTGCACAAGATGCAAAGCGAGGGCAACCAGTTCATCGCCCACGCCCTGGCCGAGGGCGTGGAGATCTACCGCCGCCAAGGCGCCTTACCCCGCGACTGAGATCTCCGGCTCCACGATCACGTCACTCTCCACCGAATTGGAGATGAAGCACTTCTCTTGCACGAAGCTCGCGATCTCCTGCGCCTGCGCCAGATGCTCCTGGCCCTTCACCACGATCTTCGGACGCACCGTCACCTTGCTGATGATTTGCACCCCGGAGATTGGCTCCAGCACGCCTTCGGCGGCGCTGGTGTACGAAGCCAGCTCCACCTTCCGCGAGCGGCAGTAGGCCAGGTACGTCAGCATCAGGCACGTCTCGATGGCGGCGATGTACAGGTTCTCCGGCGTCCAGTTCCCCTCAGGCCCCTTGAACTCCGGCGGCGACGATACCTTGATATCCGGCTTCCCAGGCGCCGAGAGCACGCCCTCCACATCCCTCTGCCACCGCAGGCTCGTGTTGTAGATGAACGACTTCGGCCGTGTCGTCATGGTCGTGCCTCCTCACTGAAAAGCCGTCATCGCCAAAAGCTCTCGGCGAAATCATGAGGGGAGGGTTTGTGACCCTCCCCTCGCATCGTCTTCTGCCGAAACGGCCGCTATTCCCTCTACAACCCCTTGGACGCGATGAAATTCGCCAGATCAGCCACCCGGCAGCTGTAGCCCCACTCGTTATCGTACCAGCCCACCACCTTCACCATCGTGCCGTCCATCACCATCGTCAGTGGCGCGTCGAAGATGCAGCTGTGCGCATTCCCCTTGAAATCGCTGCTCACCAGCGGCTCGTCCGAATACTGCAGGATGCCCTTCATCGGGCCGTCCGCCGCCTTCTTATAGGCCGCGTTCACTTCCTCCACCGTCACCTTGCGCCCGACCTCCACCACCAGATCAATCACGGAGACCGTCGAGGTCGGCACCCGGAAGGCCAGCCCGTGCAGCTTGCCTTGCAGCTCCGGCAGCGCGAGGCCCACGGCCTTCGCCGCGCCCGTCGTCGTCGGGATGATGTTCATCGCCGCCGCCCGCGCCCGTCGCAGATCGCTGTGCACCACATCCAGGATCTTCTGGTCGTTCGTGTACGAATGCACCGTGCTCATCAAGCCGTGCTTGATCGTGAACGTATCGTGCAGCACCTTCGCCAGGGGCGCCACGCAGTTCGTCGTGCAGGAGGCGTTGGAGACGATCGTATGCTTCCCCGGCGCAAAAACCTTGTCGTTCACGCCCAGCACCAGCGTCTGGTCCTCGCCGCTGGCCGGCGCGGAGATGATCACCTTCTTCGCGCCGCCCTTCGTGTGGCCCGCGGCCTTGTCCGCGTCCGTGAAGACGCCCGTGGACTCGATCACCAACTCAGCCCCCACATCGCGCCAGGGGATCTTCGCCGGGTCACGCTCCGCGAAGACCTTGATCGTGCGCTCGTTCACCACCAGGTTCCCGTTGCTCGCCTCCACCTTCCCGGGGAACTGGCCGTAGTTCGTGTCGTACTTCAGCAGATGCGCGTTGGACTTGGCGTCCGTCAGGTCGTTCACCGCCGCCACCTGCAGCGTGCCGGGGTACCGCTCGTGGATCGCCCGGAAAACCTGCCGTCCGATGCGGCCGAAGCCGTTGATGCCGATCTTTGTCGCCATGCGCCTCTCCTTGCGCCGCCCTCGGCGGCCGTGCGCGCCTCTGGAACGCGCCTCTGGGAAGTTGCTTGCCTTTCTGGGGCGCGTCCACTCTACCAAAGGCCCTCCGTCAGAGTCAATTTTCACTCCTGGCGCCATGGAACCTTGGCGAAGGCCCGCGCATCTAGTACGGTAGTGTCCGTCGCTAGACCCATCGCCGAAAGGACAGGCTCAGAAAGCCCGATCATGCGCCTCTCCGCTCTCCTTATCGCCATCGCCGCCGCAGGCCTCCTCCTCATTTCCTGCGGAGGCGACTCCGCCGTCAAACTTCCCCTTGCGCTGCAAGATGGCGGCATCTCGCCCGGCGGCGCCTCCTCCGGCATCTATCCCATCGCCCTTCGCCCAGGCGAGCCCTTCACTGCCACCTACGTCATCCGCAATCCCAACACGAAAGCGGTCAACGTCCGCCTCGGTCTCTCCATCATCGGGCCGGACGGCGCGATCCCCGATCGCCTCCGTGAGGCCTCGTGCCCCGTTCCCGCCCAGGCCGAACGGCACGTCTGCACGCGCCCCTTCATCGTTCCCACCAACGCCCGCCCGGGCCGCTACGCCGTGGACTTCGAGCTCTGGAGCGGCGCCACAACGCTTCCCAGCTCCGTCCGCTACGCCTCGGCAAGTCACGCCGATTGGCTCACCATCGCCGATCGCGACACCCGCCTCGCCGCCATCGCCGAACGCTACGCCCCTGCGCTTCACCTAGCCCGACGCGATTTCGCCCCCATGCCCGTGGACATCCTCCTCGATCACTCCTCTCTCCGCCTCTCGCGGGACACACAGCCTGTTCTCCGGCGCCCTTCCTCCGCACAGCTGATCAACAGCATATGGAACAAGCCCACCTCATTCCTCGATGTGCCGGACCTTGAGCCCAAGGGCAACCGCATCCTGGACCATACGGGTGCCCGCAACCTCTACAACGCTATCCTTCGCGAGAACAAAGGCCGCTACCCCGTCACCCTCTATGCCCGCGCAGGCGCGAAAGACGGCAGGTTCTTCATCCAGTACTGGCTCTTCTATTTCTTCAACGACTACTACAACGACCATGAAGGCGATTGGGAATGGCTCCAGGTCAACTTCGCCACCGACGACCTCGCCGCCATCGCCTCCGGCACGCCCCCGGTCGAGCTCGTCTACTCGAGGCACGGCGTCGGCGCGGCGCGTCCCTGGCCCGCCGTCGAAAAGCTCGGCTCAGCGCCCGTCGTCTATGTCGGCGCCGGCTCCCACGCCAACTACTTCGATGACGAAGACGAGCGGCAAGACTCCAAAAGCTCCCACAACGAAGATGAAACCTACGAAGATCGCACCTTCACGCCCGATGAATACGTCATCGCCCTCATCAGCGACGACGCTCCCTGGCTCCAGTTTCAAGGCATGTGGGGCGAGCAATCCCTCCCCAGCGGCTTCTCCGGCCCTCGCGGCCCCATGTGGCAGCGCCTCGAAAACGGCGCCCGCGACCCCTGGAACGACCCCTTCGGTTGGTATCCCTCCACGAGGTAACTCCATCCCCATCGGGCGCATCACTGCGCCCTTACCCTCTCCCAACTCCGATTCATCGGAGCGGCCGGGAGAAAGCACTCACAGGTCGAGTCATCGAGATCTGTCCTCAGGCCGGACCTTCGGCCCCGATGCCGCATCGGGGGTGCGGCCTCCCTCCGCCTCTCCTCGACACACCCCGGCGCGAAAGCTAAAATACCGCCGAAGGAGCCAGATGCCCACCGACCTCAAGCAGACCATCGCCCGCATCACCCCGGACGTCGTCTCCCTCCGCCGCGACCTCCACATCCACCCCGAACTCTCCTTCCACGAACAGCGCACCGCCCAGGTCCTCGCTAAACACCTGGAAAGCCTCGGCATCCCCGTCCAGACCGGCGTCGGCAAAACCGGCGTCGTCGGCCTCCTCAAGGGCGGCGCAAAGGGCAAGACCGTCGCCCTCCGCGCCGATATAGACGCCCTCCCCATCACCGAAACCGCCGACCGCGTCTATCGCTCCAAGAACACCGGCGTCATGCACGCCTGCGGGCATGATGGCCATGCCGCCATCGTCGCCGGCGCCGCCTACGTCCTCTCCAAGTTGGCCCCCGAGCTCAAAGGCCAGGTCAAGTTCATCTTCCAGCCCGCGGAAGAGACGGCCAACGGCGCGGTCGCCATGATCCAGGACGGCGCCATGAAGAACCCCAAGCCGGACGCGATGGTCTCCATCCACCTCTGGAACTACCTCCCCGTCGGCACCGTCGGCCTTCGCAGCGGCGCCCTCTGGGCCAGTGTGGACGATCTCCGCATCACCATCCGCGGCAAGGGCGGCCACGGCGGCCTGCCCCACCAGACCATTGATCCCATGCCCACCGCCGCCCAGATCGTCATGGCCTTCCAGCAGCTCGTCAGCCGCGAAGTCTCGCCCTTCCATCCCGTCGTCCTCACCGTCGGCTCCATCAAGGGCGGCACCGCCTACAACATCATCCCCGAGCAAGTCACCATGAGCGGCACCCTCCGCACCTACGATATGAAGCTTCGCGACCACCTCATCGGCCGTATCGAAGGTCTCATCAAAGGCATCTGCCAGGCCATGCGCTGCGAGTACGACTTCGAAGCCCGCTTCTGCTGCCCACCCCTCGTCAACGATCCCAAGCTCACCGAGTTCGTCCGCGGCGTCTGCGCCAAGGCCTTCGGCGAAAAGCGCGTCGTCACCGTTGACCAGGCCACCACCGGCGACGATGTCGCCTACTTCTTCGATCACGCCCCCGGCTGCTACATCATGGTCGGCTCCGGCAATCTCAAAAAAGGCCTGGACAAGCCGCACCATCATCCCCAGTTCGACTTCGATGAAGCCGCCCTTCCGGTCGGCGTCGAAGCCCTCGTCCGCAGCGCCCTCGCCTACCTCAACGGCTAGCCGCGACGCCGCGCCAAGAGCCCGTGCCCTCTGGCCCGGAGCGGGCGCCTTGGGAATCGGACCCGTTGTCCAAAGCGGTCCTTCTTCGCCCTGTCCCTGGAATTGAGCTTCGGTGCCTTCTGTGCTACCGTGGCCTCCGATTGGCCTCGGTGCCTGCCATGAAGCCATCAACATCTTCGACTACGAAGCTCTGGCGAAGGCGCGTCTCCCAGGCCCCACCTACGACCACATCGCAGGCGGCGCGACGGATGAAATCACCTCTCCGCCCGCGCAGTGGCCGCTGATGTCAGCGCGCGGTCCTTTCTGAAGGACTCCGTGTGCTTCACCGGAGCGCGCGCCCTTAGCCTCACTTCACCCCGTACAGCGCCGCCGCGTTCCCGTACACCATCGCATCCCGGTCCGCCGCGGGCACGCCCGCGAACTGCTCGTCTATCGCCTTCCGCGAATGCGGCCACGTGCTGTCGCTGTGCGGGTAATCGTTCGACCACATGATCACGCTGATCCCGATCGTGTGCCGCTCCCGCACGCCCACCGGGTCCTCGATGAACGTCGCGCGCACCTGCCGCTGGAAATAGTGGCTCGGCTTCTCGGGCAGCCGCAGCTTCGTCCAGTGCCGGTGCCGCTCGTATACGTTGTCCATCCACGGCACAAGAAAGGCCATCCAGCCCACTCCCGATTCCACGGAGACCACCTTCAGCTCCGGGTGCCGCTCCAGCACGCCGGAAAAGAGCATACTTGCGATCGGCTCCGCCATCACCGCCTTGTTCGTGGAGAGCCGCACGAAGAAATTCCGGTCTATCCCCGCCGTCACCGGGCGCGTCCCCAGGTGCATGTGCGCCGGCATCTCCAGCTCCTCCAGCGCCGACCACAGCGGCTCGTACACCCGGTCCAGGTACGAGCGGTCCCCCGGCGCGATCGTCGGGATCGCGGGGATCGCCACGCCGCGCAAGCCCATCTTCCGCGCCCGCCTCGCCTCGCCCACCGCAAGCTCCACGTCCCAGTGCGGTATCTCCGCGATCCCGATCAGCCTGCCCGGCGCGACCTTGCAATAGTCGCCCAGCCAATCGTTATACGCCTGCATCAGCGCAAAGCGGAACGGCCTATCCTCCGTCTTCAACCGGACGCCGCCGCCGCTCCCGCTCCCGAACAGCACATCCGCCTGGATGCCGTCCGTATCCATATCAACAAGGCGCGCCTTCGCGTCATACCCGCCCGCCCTGCCCTCCTGATAACTCTTCGCATCCGCCTTGTAGTTCTCATAGCCCATCCCAGCCACCGAGGCCAGCATCTCGAATTTCTCCTCCCGCCCCTCAAAAACGGCGACCTCCTCGCCGCCCTTCTCAAAGACCTTCGGCGCCCGGTCCCGATACTCCCGCGGCAGCCGCTCGGCATAGATCGCCGGCGAAGGATTCACGTGCGAATCTGCTGAAATGATGCGATATGGTCTGCTCATGGCCAAATTGTATACCACGCCCTCGCTCCATCTCGCCACACCGCAACCCCGCTCACACTACCCTCTCCCCCATCATCCTGAGCATCGGCGATGGTACTTGCCACAACAAAACGGCCCTACGCTCCCTGGGTTGCCCTCGCAACCCAACCACTGGACTGGGCTGCTCCAGCAGCCCCTATCCCTCCCCTCGCAGGGGAGGGACCAAGGGAGAGGTCTCCCCCTACAACCCCCCCGCCAACGACTTCATCACCAACCCCGTCGGCAGCTTCGGATGGAAATACGTCGCCTTCGGCGGCATCCTCTCCTGCCGGTCGGAGACCTCCTTCAGCCCAGCCATCGGCACTGCGTGCGGAAGGAAAGCAACTTGATAGCCCCCCTTGCCCACCAGCTCCACCGCCTCCATCGCATCCTTCGCGAAGGTCAGCCTCCCCTCCTTCTCCGCCTCCTCCTCCTTCACGCCGAGCGTCGGCAGCAGGATAAGCTCCCGAAAGAGCGTCGCCCCCAGGCCCGCCCACGACTTCGAATGGTCGCTTCCCGCGATCTTCTCGATCACTCCCCTATCCGATAGCCGCAGCGTCCACCGGCGCTCCGGCTCCATCCCCCACACCTCGAACAGCACATCCTCCCTGGCCAGGCTGTCCAGGATCGCCCCCGCGGTGCCCTCCGATGGCCCTCGCGCATGGTGGCGCTCGATCGTGAAATGCCCCTCCACCGCCCCCTTCAGCTTCGCCATCGCCGCGCCGTCCAGCCCCTTCAGCACCCGGTGGTACGGCAGGCTCAACAGCCCCGGATCGTCAAAAGCGATCAGTGTCGCCAGCACATGCGCCGCCGCCTCGCCCTTCCCGGGGTTCTGCTTGCTGTAATAGAGCGACGTCTCATACCGGTGGTGCCCGTCCGCGATGTAGAGATACTCCTGAGAAAAGGCGTGCTGCAGCGCCGCCAGAAAGACCGGGTTCGTCACTGGCCATAGGCGGAACCGCTCGCCGCCGCCCAGCTCCACCGCCAGCGGCTTCGCCGTCGCCCGCGCCTTCTGCAGCACCTCTCGCACCATCGGCGACGACTGGTACAGAAGCATGATGGGACTGACGTTCGCCTCCGTCGCCGTCATCAGCTTCAGGCGGTCTTCCTTCGGCCCCTTCCGCGTATCCTCGTGGGGCTTCACCGCCCCGGGGAAATCCTCCAGCCGGATCGCCGCCGTCAGCTCCAGCCGCGTCATCGTCTTCCCGCGATAGGTGAAATCGTGCTCCGCCGCGTAGTACGCCGGCTCCGGCTCCTGCATCAGCACGCCGCTCGCGCGCCAGGCCCGCATCGTCTCCGCCGCCAGCGCATACTTCTCTCTCCCGCCCTCCTCCCTCGTCAGCTCCACCCGCACGATGTTATGCGGGCTCTTCGCGTACAGCCGCGATTGCTCCTCCGGGGAGATGATGTCGAACGGCGGGCAGAGCGCCGCGCCCACGTCGGGAACGCGCGCCGGATTGAAACGGATGCCGTGGAAGGGCCGCACATCGGCCATAAGCGTGCCTCACAGGGGAGATTCAGCCCGAAAAGTATAACAAACCGGGCCGATGAAGGCGCATGCCGGAACTCCCTCTTCACATCGTAGCAAGCCGCTCCCTCCGACTTACTCTCCTCCGCTCAGTGACTTCAGCGCTCTCAGCGCATCATCTTTGTCTCCGGATACCCTGCTTCCTCCTCACATCTGCATTCTCTGCGATATCTGCGGACGATACTCCGTTCTTGCCTCTGTGCTCTCTGTGCCCTCGGTGGATTACTCTCCGCTCCTCTTCCCTCGTTCCCGGTTCCTACATTTCTCCGCTCCTCACAACTTGACACTTACGCAGATGGCATGGTATATCTTTACGTGTAAGCCTTCGCCAGGACAGCGAGCCGGGAAGGTGTGACCGCCAAGGCGCGCGGCCGTGCGCCC